>CANRVD010000023.1 GCA_947643145.1 uncultured bacterium
GACAATGTTAGCAAAAAGAATTCCGGGAATTATGCCGGAGCTGACTTTTGAAGAGCAGATGGAGATATCCAAAGTATACAGCGTGGCAGGTCTGCTTTCCGGGAAGCATCCCTTTATATCGGAGAGGCCGTTTCGGATGCCGCACCATACCATTACACAAAAGGCGCTGATTGGCGGTGGAATTCTGCCAAAACCCGGAGAAATCAGTCTTGCAAGCGGCGGTGTGCTGTTCCTTGACGAATTGCCGGAATTTCAACGGCAGACCATAGAAGTACTGCGCCAGCCTTTAGAGGATGGCTATGTTACGGTTAGCCGTATGGATGGGACTTACTGCTATCCCGCAAATGTACAGCTTGTTGCAGCAATGAATCCCTGCCGCTGTGGTTTTTTCCCGGATAAGAGGCGATGCAGCTGCACCAGCAGCCAAATTAGAAATTATTTACATAAAATCAGTCAGCCGATGTTAGAGAGGATGGATATCTGTGTAGAGACAGTCCCTTTGGAATATAAGGATTTTCATGTTTCCGGTAAGATTTCGGAAAATGAGTCTTCCTCTGCAATTAGAGAGCGGGTTGCCGCCGTACAGAGAATTCAGAATATACGATATCAGAAGGAATCTTTTTTTCACAATTCCGAGCTTCCGCCATCTCTTTTGGAAAAATACTGCCAGATGACAGAAGAAGCAGCAAAATATCTTGAAGATGCCTTCAAAAATCTGGAATTTAGTGCAAGGGTGTATCATAAGGTATTAAAGGTTGGACGAACAATTGCTGATTTGGAAGAGGAGGAAAAAATTCAAAAGAAACATATTGCAGAAGCTGTCTGTTACCGCATGACAGATAAAAAGTACTGGGGGAGCGAGGTGGAATATTGATATGGAAGAAAAAATTTTTGCATTCTGGCTGTGTAATTTGCCGGGGATTGGGCATCGTAAGAAAGAGTATCTGCTTGCCTATTTTGGTTGTCCCAGAGAAATTTTCTTTGGCAGGGAACATCATTTTGCACAAATTCAGGGCTTACAGGAGAAGGACAGAAAGCTTCTGTCGCAGAAAAGAACGGAAGATAGTTTGAAAAAGACGTATGAAGAAGTCTGTAAACGTGGCATTTCCTTTGTTTACCGTGAGGAAGAGAGTTATCCTGAAAAGTTCAGGCAGATGTCCGGTATGCCGTATGGCATTTATTTCAAAGGAAGGCTGCCAGAGCAGAATATTCCTTCTATCGCTGTAGTGGGAGCAAGGGAAGCATCTTACGGTGGAAGGCAGATAGCAGATAAACTAAGCTTTGAACTGGCGGAAAACGGCATACAGGTTATCAGCGGACTGGCAAGGGGAATTGATATTGCTGCCCACAGAGGAACATTAAAGGCGGCGAGAGGAAAGACATATGCTGTCCTTGGAACTGGTGTTGATATCTGTTATCCCGGCCAGCATATTGAAACATATATGATGATGCAGGAAAGAGGTGGTGTTCTTTCAGAATTTCCAATGCAGACGCCGGCGCTGCCATACCATTTTCCAATGCGCAACCGCATTATCAGCGGACTGTCTGACGGAATTCTGGTCATAGAGGCAGGAAAAAAGAGCGGTTCCCTGATTACGGCAGAGGCGGGACTGGAGCAGGGAAAAGAAATTTTTGTAGTCCCTGGAAATATTGCAGATTCTCGGTATGAGGGCGGAAACGAGCTCTTAAAAAGCGGGGCTGTGCTGGTCACTGGCGTAAGGGATATTTTAGATGGTTTGGGACTTTTTTATGACTGTGATGTGATAGAAAGAAAGAAAAAAATAGATGATATGCTTGAAACAACAGAAAAAATGGTGTATGCTATGTTAAGTTTGGAACCGGTGCATATTTCTGAAATCATTGAGAAGACAGGCTTAAATCCTGTTTCTGTGATGGAAATCCTGCTTTCTATGCAGATGAAGCACTTAGTACAGGCAATTGGTAATAATTATTTCGCAATAAAACTTTAATGCGGATAAGGGTTGAAAGGCAGGGTATAAAAATGGCAAAGAATTTGGTGATTGTGGAGTCTCCATCAAAGGCAACGACTATAAAAAAATTTTTAGGGAGCACCTATGAGGTGGTTGCCTCCAATGGTCATGTGAGGGATTTGCCCAAAAGCCAGCTTGGTATTGATATAGAGAATGACTTTGAACCAAAGTATATTACAATACGTGGAAAGGGAGAGCTGCTTGCAAAGCTTCGGCGTGAAGTAAAGAAAGCAGATAAAATCTATCTGGCAACTGACCCGGACCGTGAAGGAGAAGCGATTTCATGGCATCTGGCAAAGGCGCTCAAATTAGAGGAAAAGAATACCAAAAGAATTACATTTAATGAGATTACAAAAAATGCCGTAAAGCAGTCGATTAAACAGGCCCGTAAGATAGATATGGATTTGGTAAATGCCCAGCAGGCAAGGCGTGTACTGGACAGACTCGTAGGTTACCAGATTAGTCCGGTTCTCTGGGCAAAGGTAAAGAGAGGGCTTAGTGCAGGACGCGTGCAGTCTGTCGCACTTCGGATTATTGCCGACAGGGAAGAAGAGATTAATGCTTTTATTTCCAAAGAATACTGGACGTTAACCGGTGAATTTACGGTAGAGGGGGAGAAAAAACCTCTGATCGCAGACTTCTATGGGCACAAGGATAAAAAAATGTCTATCGAATCGGAGAAAGAGCTAAATGAAATCATAGAAGAGTTAAAAAAATCCAAGTTTTTGGTATCTGACTTAAAAGAAACAAAACGTGTCAAGAAGAGTCCTCTGCCGTTTACTACCAGTACGCTGCAGCAGGAAGCGGCCAAGAGTTTAAATTTTTCTACGCAGAAAACAATGCGTCTGGCGCAGGGGCTTTATGAAGGTGTTGCTATCAAGGGACGGGGAACGGTCGGACTGATTACGTATCTCCGTACCGATTCTACCAGAATCTCGGAAGATGCCAAGCAGATGGCATATGAATATATTGAGGAAAATTATGGCGCTGAATATCAGGCACTGGAAGAGAAAAAGGAAAAGAATGGGAAGAAGATTCAGGATGCCCATGAGGCAATCCGTCCAACTTATGTAGATTTGACACCGGCATCGGTAAAGGATTCGCTCTCAAGAGAGCATTTTCGACTGTACCAGTTAATCTGGAAGCGCTTTATGGCGAGCAGAATGGCCCCAGCTCAGTTTTCTACAACAACGGTAAAGATTGATTCTGATAAGTACCGCTTTACGGCGTCTACTTCTAAAGTCGTGTTTTCAGGATATTTGTCTGTTTACCAGACGGATGAGGACAAGGTGGAAAAGAAGGTCTTGTCAAAGAAATTAACTTCCGGGACAACGATGAAGGCGGGAGAATTTGAGAAAAAACAGCATTTTACACAGCCTCCGGCCCATTTTACGGAAGCGTCTCTTGTCAAGACACTGGAGGAGCTTGGAATCGGAAGGCCGAGTACGTATTCACCGACCATTTCTACCATAATTAACCGCCGTTATGTGGCAAAGGAGCAGAAAAATCTTTATATTACAGAGCTTGGTGAAGTCGTAAACTCCATTATGAAAAAATCCTTTACCAGTATTGTGGATGTAAATTTTACGGCATATATGGAAGGGCTTTTAGACAGGGTGGAAGATGGCTCTGTTAAATGGAAGACCGTTGTGGAGAATTTCTACCCGGATTTAAATGAAGCTGTACAGGCAGCACAGAAGGAGTTAGAGGAAGTCAAAATTGAAGATGAAGTAACCGATGTGATTTGTGAGGAATGCGGAAAAAATATGGTGGTCAAGTATGGCCCGCATGGGAAATTCCTTGCCTGCCCAGGCTTTCCAGAGTGCCATAATACAAAGCCGTATCTGGAAAAAATAGGTGTTCCCTGCCCGAAGTGTGGCGCTGATGTGGTGGGAAGAAAGACCAAAAAAGGCAGAAGATATTTTGGGTGCAGCAATTACCCGGAATGTGATTTTATGTCATGGCAGAAGCCTTCCAGTGAGAAATGCCCTAGGTGTGGAGGGGCAATGGTAGAAAAAGGAAGTAAAATTGTTTGTATGGATGAGCAGTGCGGTTATGTCAAAACAGTAGACAAAAAGGTTTGAAGTGTCAGCAAAGCTGGCATGATTGGAGGAGCGCAGAGTAAATTTTTAGTTACCGGGCACGAAAGGAACAGTAACGATTTTTAAGAAACGGATAGGAAAAATGAGTTTAGAATTATTAGATAAGACGCGTCAGATTAACCGTCTGTTGAATGAGCAGGCATCGGAAAAAATTGATTTTACAGAGTTTTGCAGGGTGCTTTCCCAGACATTGGAGGTAAATGTTGTTCTGGTCAGCCGGAAGGGAAAGATTCTGGGGCTGAAAGAGCGGAAAGAAATTCAGGTGATACCGCAGCTTCATGATATAAAGTACGGGGACTATCTGGAGGATTCCCTGCAGAACCGCTTTATGAATATTTTGTCAACCAAAGAAAATGTCAATTTGCAGACCCTGGGGTTTTCCTTTGAGGATGCGGCGTCAGACTGCCAGGCGATGATAGCGCCAATCAGTATGGCAGGAATCAGACTTGGGACTTTATTTGTTTACCGCCAAAAATTTTCATTTTCCATTGATGATATTATTCTGACAGAATATAGTACTACGGTAATCGGGCTTGCCATGCAGCGGGCAGAGTCCGAGGAACAGTCAGTAGAGCAGCATAAAGAGCAGGATGTTATGGCTGCGGTTAAGACTTTGTCAAAATTGGAGATCAGGGCGGTGCTTGCGGTGCTGAATGAACTGGAAGGAAAGAACGAGGGGATTTTGGTGACCAGCCGGCTTGCCGATAAAGTTGGGATTACACGTTCTGTTATTGTAAATGCATTGAAAAAGTGTGAAAGTGCAGGACTGATTCATACAAAATCTTCCGGAATGAAGGGGACAACAGTCCAGATTATGAATGATTTGTTTTCTGCCAGTCTGATTATGCAAAATAAATTATAAGAAGTGTAAGAATTACTATTTAAAGATTATAGTAGTCCTTCGACACTTTTTTATAATTTTTTTACTTTTCCACTTGTAATTTGTTTGAAATTCTCTATAATTGTATATGTATGATTAGGTAAGTGTTAACTATAAATATAGAGAAGAAAGGAGCTTTTTGTATGATTCAATCAGGGGCATACAATTACATAAACGTTCTGGATAAAGCTTTGGATGCAAGCTGGCTTAGAAATTCTGTAATTTCAAATAACATGGCCAATGTGGATACACCAGGGTTTAAACGTCAGGATGTTCATTTTGAAGAATATCTTATGAATGAAGTAGGGTATACAGATTCTTTAGATGATGAAGTGGCAAATGCAGATTTGGACGGGCTGACAGCTTCTACTTATACCGAATATGCGATGGTTGACTACAGGCTTGACGGAAATAACGTAGATATTGACACGGAAAGTGCGGAGCTGGCAAAGAACCAAATCAAGTATTACACCATGTTAGATTCTGTGAATCAGGAATTCAACCGCCTGAAATCGGTGATGAAAAGCAGTTAGTATTGCAGTTTAACAGGTAAAGGGTGACAGTGGAGTTAGAAAGTAAATAGAGAAAGGGAGAGAAAATATGGGAGTTTTTTCAGGTATGGATATTAGCGCCAGTGGTATGACGGCGCAGCGAACAAGACTTGACATTATTTCGGAAAACATTGCCAATGTCAATACGACAAGGGATGCGAACGGAAATGTATATATGAGGAAATCTGTGATTTTTCAGGAAAAGGGGGTTCCAACCTTTGATGAGTTATTAATTGGGACAGCGGGTAACTTTGGGCAAGGTGTAAAAATTACCAGTATCTTTGAGGATACTTCAACAGAAGGCAGAATGGTTTATGACCCGTCTCATCCAGATGCGGATGAAAATGGATATGTAACGTATCCAAATGTCAACACGGTTCAGGAAATGACAGATATGATTGATGCCAGTCGTGCATATGAGGCAAATGTTACTGCATTTAATGCTTCCAAAAATATGCAGTTAAAGGCTTTGGAGATTGGCAAATAAATGACACTATAATGTGATTACATAACCAGGAGGGAATCATGAACATATCATCTTTATCGGACATTAATTTCGACTCTATCTTTCCATCCCCGAGGATTTCATCATCCTTGGTGGATGAGGCAGACTCTATGTTGATTAATGAAAGGGATCAAAGGACCGCATTTAGCGGGATTTTGGATTCGGCAGTCAGGCTGGTAAATGAAGCCAATGCTTACAGCAATGCTGCAGAAGAGGAAGAAATCAAATATGCAATGGGAGAGTCTGATAATATTCACGATTTGCAAATTGCGCAGCAGAAGGCAAATGTGGCATTACAATATACGGTAGCGGTAAGGGATGCTTTCTTGAGCGGATACCGGGAATTGATGAATCTTCAGTTCTAATATAAAAAACTAAATTTGAAAGATAGTAGGGGAGTATTGTTATGCAAGAGAGATTGAAAGAAATTCCAACAAGGCTAATGGAATTTTGGAAAAAATATTCGAGCAAACAGAAGACGATTATTATAGCGGTTATTTGTTTGGTACTGCTTGCAATAGGGATTACTGCATATTTGGTCTCCAGGCCAACATATACAAAATTTCAGGTATTTAATGAATTGAAGGATGCCAGTGCTATGGCGGATGCTCTGAATGAACAGGGAATTACATATAAGACTTCGAATGACGGTCTGACAATCTTTGTGAAGCAGAGTGATATGACAGAAGCTTTTTATACCATGAGTGATAATAATCTGGTGGATACCGGATATACATGGGACAAGGCGTTTGATAATTCCATGTCTACAACGGAAAGTGAGAAGTCACAGAAGAGAAACCTTGCGTTGCAGACGGAAATTCAGAAAAGTCTGAATCAGTATTCCTTTATTAGTGATGCAAAAGTATTCATTGAAGTTCCACAGCAGACATACAGTATTTTAGACGAAGAAGAAAAAACTTCCATTACTGCATTGGTTACTGTCAGAGAAGATAAGAAGCAGGAACTTACAACAGATACTTCCCAGGCGCTTGCAGGATGGCTTGCAAATACAGTAGGAACGGATTTAGAGCATGTTCTGATTAATGATACGGATGGTAACTGTATTTTCAACGGCGCTATGGCAGATGCCCTCGGCGGAACTTTTACCGGAGGTGCTACAGAGTATTGTGAAAAGCTTCGTGAAACAATTGCCAACAATGTAACAAAAATGCTTGTAAAGCTGGGATATAGTGATATCCAGCCGGGGACTCAGGGCATTCGTTTTAATATGAGTAAGGTAGAGACTCTGACCAAGAGATATTCTGTGGCGGAGGGCAGGGAATACGGATATCCTACCAATCTCTATACGTATGCTTCTGAGGGAGGCTCCGGTGATGGTGGTGAACCGGGGACTAATTCCAATGACAACGATATTGATTATGTGATGCAGTCAGGAAGCCGCTCCTCCAGCAGTCTGAAAATTGAAAAATATCAGGATTTGCTGACGGATGAGACGATTGAAAATATCAAGAATGAGACGCCGGCGATACTGTATGATGAATCTTCTCTTGGTATTGTGGCATTGCGTTATAGGGTATATGAGGAAGAGCAGTTAGAAGCGGATGGAACTCTTGACAATATGACATTTGATGAGTTTATCGCTCAAAACAGCGAGAGGACTCAGATTGATGTTTCAGATGAGGAAATCGCAGTGCTTTCGCAGGGAACAGGTGTAGACCCTGCAAGAATCTCTATTATGGCATATGAAGTGCCAAAGTTTGTAGAGAAGCCGGATACAACCAGAACAATTGCAGATTATCTGATGATTATTCTGGCAGTGTTGATTATTGCATTGTTGATTTATGTAGTAATCCGCGGAACAGCTCCGGTAAAGGTAAGCGAAGAGGAACCGGAACTTTCTGTAGAACAGCTCCTTGCTACAACAAAGGAGAACCAGTCACTGGATGATATTGAATTTAGTGATAAGTCTGAAACAAGAAAGATGATTGAAAAGTTTGTTGATGAGAATCCGGAAGCGGTTGCACAGTTATTACGTAACTGGCTCAATGATGAATGGGATATGTAGTGAAAGGAAACCACCGCTGTCGGATGATATGAACAGATAGCGGTGGATTTCTTAGATTTGGAAAGTGTGAAGTATTTATATTTCACACATGAAGAACGCAAAATCAGCGTTCTTCATTGGTTGTTTGTGTCGGTAAAGCTAGCATGAGTGAAAGAGTGAAAGGATGGTTACGTTATGGCGAAAACGGAAGAAATTACCGGAGTTCAGAAAGCGGCAATTTTATTGATTGCTTTAGGTCCGGAAAAATCCTCAAATGTCTTTAAGCATTTGAAAGAGGATGAGATAGAGCAGCTTACTTTGGAGATTGCAAATACACGAAGCATATCTCCATCTATGAAGGATGCTGTATTAGATGAGTTTTATGAGGTTTGTCTTGCCCAGCAGTATATTGCAGAAGGTGGTATTGCCTATGCCAAGGATTTGCTCGAAAAATCGCTTGGTTCCGAGCGGGCAAAGGATGTAATTGGAAAGCTGACAGCATCCCTTCAGGTACGTCCGTTTGAGTTTGTACGAAAGACAGATGCCAGCCAGCTTTTGAACTTTATTCAGGATGAGCATCCACAGACAATTGCGTTAATTTTATCGTATCTGCCGTCTGGTCAGGCATCTACGATTATTTCGGCACTGACGCCGGATAAGCAGACAGATGTTGCAAAACGTATTGCACAGATGGACAGAACTTCACCGGATGTGATTAAAGAGGTAGAAAAAGTGTTGGAACAAAAACTTGCTTCCCTTGTGAATCAGGATTATACCGTTGTCGGTGGTGTAGATTCAATCGTAGAGATTTTGAATACGGTAGACCGCGGTACAGAAAAACATATTATGGAAAGTCTGGAAATCGAAGATCCGGAGCTTGCAGACGAAATCCGCAAGAAGATGTTCGTATTCGAAGATATCTTGTCTTTGGATGATCGTTCCGTACAGCGTGTACTGCGTGAAGTTGATAATAACGAACTGGCAGTTGCCTTAAAGGGTTCGAATGAGGAGGTGCAGAATCTTATCTTTAGCAACCTTTCTTCCCGTCTGGCAACCATGATTAAAGAGGATATGGACTTTATGGGCCCTGTCCGTATGAAAGATGTTGAAGAAGCACAGCAGAAGATTGTTAATATTATCCGTAAGTTAGAGGATTCTGCAGAAATTATTATCTCCAGAGGTGGAGGTGACGAGATCGTTGTCTAATTTGATTAAGTCCGTATACTTTAATGTAGACCCTGCCAAAGTCAGGGTAATTGACTCGGATGAAAGAGTGGAAGAATACATTCCGACGATTTACGATGCGCCAAAGCAGCAGGCGGAAGACTTTGCGTTTCCGTCCTTTGAGGAAGGTATCGTGGCAGACGGGGAAGCTTTGGAGTTTGAAGATGGAATGCCCTCCGTCATCTCTATGCGGGATGTGGTAGAGGGAGAAAAGGAAAAGCTTGAAAAGCAGGTATTAGAAGAGCAGAAAGAAGTAATTGCCCAGACAAGGCAGGAAGCAGAGCAGATAATAGAGCAGGCAAGACAGGAGGCGGAGGCAATCCGTGAAGAGGCCAGTAAATTGGGGATTGAAGATGGAAGGCGGCTTGGAAGACAGGAAGCAGAACAGGAGCTTATCGAAAAGAGAAGCGAGCTGGAACAGGAGTTTGATATGAAGTCGGAAGAACTTGATAATCAGATGAGAGATCTTGAGCCGACCTTTGCAAATCTTGTGGTTTCCCTTGTGCGCAAACTGACAGGGGTTGTCTGTGAGGATAAAAAAGATGTCATTTTATACCTGATTGGAAATGCCATTCGGAACAAAGAGAAAACAACAAAGATGCTGATTCGGGTTTCCAAACAGGATATGGCAAGAGTGTCCTCGAAAAAGGCTACTTTTAAGATTCTTGCAGGCGAAGTAGAGGATTTTGGAATTGTTGAGGATGAAAGTTTAACAGAAAATCAATGTATTATTGAGCTTGATAATAAGATTATTGACTGTAGTTTGGATGCCCAGCTGCAGAATCTGGAAGAACACGTTAAGATGCTGGTATTTTAACAGGAAAGTGAGGGGCGTATCTGTATGTTGGATATTGATGTATCAAAATATAATATGCTTTTAGAACAGTCCTATGAGAAGCGTCTTGGAAAAGTGGCAAAGGTAGTTGGACTGACCATAGAGTCGATTGGTCCTGCGGCAAAACTCAATGATTTATGTCATATTATTACAAAGGACACAAATCAGGTGATTAATGCAGAAGTTGTCGGATTTCGGGATGACAGGGTGCTTTTGATGCCGTATGACCAGACTGTGGGTGTGGGACTTGGAAGCCGTGTGGAAAATACAAATGCACCTTTAATGGTCAAGGTTGGGGATGACTTATTAGGGAAAACCTTAGATGGGCTTGGCAATCCGATTGATCATACCAAATTGCCAAATATGCCGGGATATCCGGTAGAAGCAGAGCCGCCAGACCCACTGACCAGGGAAATTATTGATGAGGTGCTGCCGTTGGGAGTGAAGGCAGTGGATGGTCTGATAACGGTTGGAAAAGGACAGAGAATTGGTATTTTTGCCGGAAGTGGTGTTGGAAAAAGTACACTGCTTGGAATGTTTGCAAGGAATACCAAAGCGGACATCAATGTCATTGCGCTGATTGGTGAGCGTGGCAGGGAGGTTCGTGAGTTTATTGAAAGAGATTTGGGGCCGGAAGGAATGGCGCGTTCCGTTGTGGTGGTTGCCACTTCAGACAAACCGGCATTAATCCGTAATAAAGCTGCTAAGACGGCAACTGCAATTGCAGAGTATTTCAGGAACAGAGGAAAAGATGTTCTTTTGATGATGGATTCTCTGACACGTTTCTCTATGGCGCAGAGGGAAATTGGTCTGGCTTCCGGTGAACCACCGGTATCAAGAGGATACCCGCCGAGTGTTTATTCGGAAATGCCAAAGCTTTTGGAAAGGGCAGGCCGCTCCAGCAGAGGGTCGATTACAGGGCTTTATACTGTTCTGGTAGACGGAGATGACTTTAATGAGCCAATTACCGATACGGCAAGAAGTATTTTGGATGGCCATATTATGTTAAACCGTAAGATTGCACAGAAAAACCATTATCCTGCAATTGACGTTTTGCAAAGCATCTCCCGTGTAATGAGCAGCATTGTAGAAGATGGGCAGAAGGCAGCGAGCGGACAGTTAAAAAATGTCCTTGCCACCTATGCAGAGGCTGAGGATTTGGTAAATATTGGCGCGTATAAGCCTGGCTCTAATAAAAATATTGATTTTGCATTATCTAAAATTGATAAAGTAAATGAATTTTTGGTTCAGGATGTTTATGATAAGTACGATTATGACGAAATAATAAATAGGTTACTTGCAATATTTCATGATGAACCGGATACGCAGGCAAATGAAGCTGTTTTTGGCAGTAAAACGTAAAGAGGTGAATCATGGCAAAGTTTAGTTTTAAGATGGAAAACCTCTTGTCCATAAAGTATAAGCTGGAGGATCAGGCGAAGGCAGAATACGGAATGGAGCTTATAAGGCTTCGGGAAGAAGAAAGAAAGTTAGAGCTGCTGATAGCAAAGAAGGACGCGTATCAGGCAAGGCTTAAGGATGCCTTGTATGATGATTTGGACCTTCGGGAAATCAAAGATTTGGAAAATTGCGTGGAGCATGCGAAGTACAATATCAACGTACAGAAATTCATGCTGCAGCAACAGCAGGAGCGGGTAAATCGGGCAAGGGAGAAATTAGATGATGCCATGAAGGAACGAAAGACTTATGAGAAGCTGAAAGAAAAAGCCTTCGAACAGTTCAAAATAGAAATAGAGGCACAGGAGAGAAAAGAAGTTGATGAATTAGTCAGTTTCCGCTTCGGTGCTGCAAAAGAAAGTGAGGAGTAGTAACCTATGGCAAAAAAAAATAAAGATAGCAATGCAATGGTTCAGGAAGAAAGCAGTGGAAATAAAGTTGTTACAGCCTTGATTATTGTCATTATTATATTAATATGGCTTGCTGTATTTGCTTTTCTGATTAAACTGGATGTGGGAGGCATTGGAAGCAATGTATTATATCCTGTACTAAAGGATATTCCTGTGGTAAATCAGGTTCTTCCGGAAGCGTCAGAAGAACAGCAGGCTTCCGAAGGAAATTATAAGTATAATACTTTAAAAGCTGCAAATGCAAGAATCAAGGAACTGGAAAGACGTTTGGAGTCGGAAACTGGAACAACGACAGCGAATTCCGACTATATTGCAGAGCTTGAGGCGGAAGTCAGAAAGTTGCAGCGTTATAAAGATGATCAGGATGCTTTTGCAAAACGTGTGCAGGAATTTGATGAACAGGTAGTCTTTACAGAAAATGCTCCGGATATTACTGCTTATAGACAGTATTACGAAGAGATTGCACCGGAGAATGCTGAAAAGATATATAAACAGGTATTGGATGAACTACAGTATAGTGAGCAGGCACAGATGCTCGCAACAACCTTTACCAATATGGATGCAGCGTCCGCTGCCCAGATTATCACCGATATGCCGGAGGATTTGGATTTAATCTGTGATATTCTCCGTAATATGAAGGAAAGCAATGCAGCAGCTATTTTACAGGAATTAGACAGTACCTTTGCTGCACAGCTTACCAAGAAAATTTCAGCAGTAAGGGATAATGATTAGTTGCTGTTCCATTCGTGACAGTAACAATGATTAGCTGTCTACAGAGAAATCTGTTGACATAGATGCGCATAAGCGCAAAATATTATATAAGGAGGTGAAAAAATGGCAAGAGTAGAAGCAATGAGCTTTAGTGCCGCTTCTATCCAAAATCTGGCCCTTTCCAAAGGAAAGGTTTCTATGGCAGCTGGAGGCGCAGATGCAAAGCAGTTTGAGCAGTTTTTAAAGAATGATAACTCACAGAATAAAGTAGAGTTTTCGAAAGAAACTGCTAAGAATGGGACTGCACAGGAAAAGCTGTATGAAGTAAAAAGCGATTCTGCAAAGCAGGAGAATCTGCAGGCAACCCAGACTACCAGAGGGGAAAGTACACCAGATACAAAAGAGCTTACAGCAGAGGATTTACAGGCAATAGAAGCAGCCGGAAAGGAGCTTCGCGATATCGTTAAGTCTACTTTGGATATTGACGATAAGACTCTGGACGCAGCAATGCAGAATATGGGAATAGTACTGACAGATTTGTTAAACCCTGAAGTATTGCAGCAGTTTGTACTGTTATTAAACGGTGCAGAAGGAAAGGTTGATTTCCTTACCGATGAAGGATTGTTACAGGATTTTACAACTTTAATGCAGGCGTTAGAAGATTTTGGGGAAGAAAACCAGAATATCTTATCCCTTATGGAGAAGTTAGATAATCCGGTTTCTTTGGATGAATTTCTGATGCAGGAGGGTGTAACGCTTACAGATGAAGCTTCTGAAGGAATGGAAGAGGTTAAGGTAACCGTACAGGTGGCAAATCAGGCACAGTCTGCACCGGAGAATGTTGCAAAAGATGCCTTACATACCAGTGATGCTGATAAACCAGCAGTAGAAAATATGGTTGTTCAGAACACGGCAAAAGGTGTGGGAGAAGAAGCACAGGATTCTTTGTCAGAAGAGAAATCTGGGCAGAATGAAAATGAGTTGCTCTTTGCACAGAGGGAAGAAGTTTCAGGAGATGCAGCAAGAAATACTGCTACACCGTTGTTTGCAGAAAATTTCAACAACTTTTTAGAAGACGGTGTGCGCTTTTTAAAGCCTGACTTTACGGTTGCACCAAGGATGCAGCAGATGATTGATATTGTCAATCAGGTAAGCGAGACAATCCGTAGTTCTGTAAATGCTGATACTACATCTGTAGAGATGCAGTTGAATCCCGAAAGCCTTGGCAAAGTATTTCTATCGGTTGTATCAAAGGGCGGTACCATGACAGCTACCTTCCATGTGCAGACAGACGAAGCAAAGAATGCATTAGAAAGCCAGATTCTGATTCTGCGTGAAAATTTAGAAGCCAAGAACTTAAAGGTAGAATCGGTAGAAGTCCATGTATCTGATTTCAGCTTTACACAAAGCAATCAGGCAGAGGGACAGAATCCAAATGAGTTTGAAAAGCAGGGTAAGAAAAAATTCCGTTATGATACGGAAGAGGCAGATGGTATGGAGGTTTCGGAAACAGAAAGTGCTGAAGAAGTCCGCAGGCAGGTAATGCGTGATACAGGCGGAAGTATTGACTTTACGGCATAAGCCTTACATACTTGTTTAAAGTTATATTATAAGAACAAATCGGTTTCCTATAACCGATTGACGGCACAAAACCATGTGCCTTTTATCAGAAATTGCTTTGCAAATTCTGATAAGTTAAATTATTTAATTATGAAAGGAGGAGCTTATGGCCGATTTAGTTGCACCTATTTTGGAAAACGATAAGGGTGAGAGTTATATAGCGATTTCTGAGACTTCTCAGGAGAAGCAGAGAATTCCAGGTTCTGACCTTGGAAAAGAAGATTTTCTGATGCTTTTAGTAACACAGATGCAGTACCAGGATCCGTTGGAGCCAATGGATAATACGCAGTTTGTATCACAGCTTGCACAGTTTAGCGAACTGGAGCAGATGTCTAATCTGAATACCACAGTAAATAACAATGTTGCCTATTCTCTGGTAGGAAAGGAAGTCTTAATCAGACAGACTACATCTACAGGAGAAGCAGTGGAATTTCAGGGAAGAGTGGACTATGTTACACTGAAAAACGGAGAAGCTTATGTTTCTGTGGAAGGTTCTGAATATTCCTATGATGAAGTTGTTCGGGTCATTGATGATTTATATCTGATATCGCAATATATCCCATCAGTTGGGAAACAAAGCTTTGAATTTATCCATGAGGATCCACAGGATATTAAGATTAAGGATATTTCCCTTGGTACAAATGGCTATGAAGCAACCAGCTTTGCTGTTGTTTTGGTTGACTCTGAGAATCAGACGACAGCGATTGATCCGAAATATCTTACATATAAGGATAAGGTACTGACGATTGATAAGGCGGCATTAACATCAATGGATGCTGGAAAGTATCATATTGCATTTGTATTTAATGATGCAAATAAGACAATGGATTACGACAGTGTTTCTTTGGAGATTAAGGGTATCCCTACTACTGAAAAGGAAGAAGATACGGATACCGACTCCGATTCTGATACGGATACTGATAATTCAGGTGAAGGCGGAGAGGAAGGAAATACCGAAACAGTATAATTAAAATGGAAAGGTGGAATGGATATGCAACGATTACAGAAAAACTACACATCGATTGATTCGATGCGGGGCCAGTTGCTGCAGAATAATCCCCAAGCGGATAATTCCCAAAAACCAGAACTTTCTTTCCAGGATATACTGAGTTCCAAAAAGGAACAGGCAGTTGACAACCTTAAATTTTCCAAGCATGCCAATGAACGTATGGCAACGAGAAATATTAATCTGTCTGCGGAGCAGATAGAACGTTTGGAAAATGGAACAACGAAGGCACGGGAAAAAGGAATTCGAGAGTCTTTGATTATGGTAGATGATTTGGCATTTATTGTGAATGTCAAGAACAATACCGTTATAACAGCAGTTGGTGATAAGACAGATTCTATTTTTACAAATATTGATGGAGCTGTCATTAGTTAAGGAATGAGATTTGCCGGACCTCACAAGGAAGCAGATGGGAAGTTCGAATGACAGAGAAGTTCCCAGATTTCATTCCGCATTGAAGGAGGAAAAAACTATGATGAGATCACTCTACTCTGGTGTGGCAGGATTAAAAACACATCAGACAAAGATGGATGTTATTGGTAACAACATTGCGAACACAAACACTGCAGGTTTTAAATCAAGCAGCGTAAACTTTTCAGATACCTTTTATCAGACGATTTCCGGTGCATCCGGTGCAAATGCTGAGACAAGGACAGCCGGAACCAATGCAAAGCAGATTGGTCTTGGCTCTATGGTAGCTGCGATTCAGACAAATATTACAGATCAGGGTGGTCCTTCCACCACAAATCGCGCATTAGACGTAGCAATCAATGGAGACTCTTTCCTGATTGTACGTTCCGGTACGGATACCTGCTTTACAAAATCAGGTGCTTTAAACGTAGATGAAGCTGGTAACCTTTATTGTACCACGAATGGAGCAACCGTGCAGGGATGGCTTGCAGATGATGACGGAAATGTCATCAAGGATACTGTGCAGGATTTAAAGGTTATGAGTCCTGATAACCAGTATTATCCACCAGAGGCAACGGGCTCTGTGACTGTTTCCGGTAACCTTGACCCAAATGACCCAGACGTAAATATTGACACTGGTAAGGGTGAGATTGTAACAGTTAGTTTCTATGATAACGTTGGTGATTCTTATACCATTAAGCTGTCTGTAAAACAGGCTGGTACAGATGCAGCGAGTGCAGGAAAGTACACGGTTTCTGTAGTGGATGTCTTAAACTCTAGTTCCGAGTCCATTTTTGTAAAAAAGACAGTCAGTGATCAGGGTGTTGTAACCTATGAAGCAACAGGGGCCACATTCAACTTTGGTTCTAAAACAGGCTGCACGCCTAAGGTTGATGAAAATACCGGTGAACTGACATGGGATACGCCGGCATCAGAGACACTTACATTTGGTACTTCTTCCGGTGAATTTGTTTCAGTTACACCGGAAAGAAAAAGAGAAGGCTATGAAGGAGCGATTAACTTCTCTATTACTAAGGATGCAAGAGGACTGGAAGGAGCAAATACGACCTTTCCACAGTATACCGCAGATACAGAAACAGGCGGTGTGAATATCTTTTTTGACAGCCTGACACAGTATTCCCAAGGGGGAACTTCTAAGCTTTCCAGTGCAAAAGGTGATAAGAGCGGTTTGGATGCCGGTAATACAGCAGGAAAGATGAAGGGCATTTCCATTGACCAGGAAGGAAAGATTTGGGGTTCCTATGATAATGGTATGAAGAAGTGTCTTGCACAGATGGCAGTTGCAACCTTTGCAAACCCATCCGGTTTGGAATCCGTAGGTACCAGTTTATTTGCAGCAACACTGAACTCTGGTGAGTTTGACGGCGTAGGACAGGAAATCAGCCTTGACGGTGGTTCCTTTACCGTTGGTGCATTAGAGATGTCAAATGTTGATTTGGCAAACGAATTTACCCAGATGATTACAACACAGCGTGGATTCCAGGCAAATTCAAGAATCATTACAACATCAGATTCTATGTTAGAAGAGCTTGTTAACCTGAAACGCTAATGTTTTTTAGTGTTTCTCGACTGGGCATATAGAAATTGTGCAAAATGTTGGGGAGCGAGAACCAAAATCGCTCCCTCGTTTTTTGGCTTGCAGGAAAGTTCATGATATATGCAAATGCGAAAAAAGTTGGCTTTGTGCTTTTCTTAGGTTTGATTTAGTTCCGTTTAGCATGGTTTTTTCATGCATTAGCGGAACTTCAAACCTTTTTGATTTAGTTCCGTTTAGCATGGTTTTTTCATGCATTAGCGGAACTTCAAATATTGGGGAAGTGGGTGAGAAAGTTTGATTGATGTTACGAAATTAAATGGAAAAGAAGTTACGATAAACTGTGAATTAATCGAAATCGTCGAAGAAACGCCGGATACGGTCATTACTTTGACAACCGGAAAAAAAATAATTGTAAAAGAAAGTAGACAGATGATAAAAAATCTAGTAAAATTATATAGGAAAGAATGTTATTCTGTGACAATAGCAGATAACTAAAATGTTATTGTTCACTCTGTGTCAAGTAACAAACGTATTGCATATGCAATACGTCGTGTTTCCTGTATTTATGTACCCATTTTGCAAAAAACAGCAAAATGGCGTCATAAAACTCGTACTTTTGACATAAATTATGCCAAAAGTCTTCGGATTTGGCCAAAGTGTGAATAATAACACTAAAATTACATAAGGTGGTGTAGATTGTGGATATTACAACATTAATCGGTTTGATTGGCGGTGCGGCGGTTATTTTCTTCGGTATCGTCAGTGGTGACGGCGGTATGTCGGCTTTAGGAAACTTCCCGGATGCTCCTTCTTTCATCATTACATTGGGTGGTGTTTTCATCTGTATGTTGATGCAGGCAAAGGGAATTCCGCAATATTTGGCGTGTCTTAAGTCAATTGGGCTTGCATTTAAGGTTCAGACGACACAGGAGGCACAGGTTATTTCAGATATTGTAAAGCTTTCCAATGTAGCACGTAAGGAAGGTCTGTTAGCTTTGGAAGAGATGGCAAATAATCTGGAAGATGAGTTCCTGAAAAAAGGTATTATGCTGATTGTCGATGGTACAGACCCCGAGCTGGTACGAAACATTATGGAGACAGAATTAGCATCTGTTGATACCCGTCATAATGAAAAGATTGGTTTTTGGGCGAACATGGCCGGAATGGGTCCTGCATGGGGTATGATTGGTACGCTGATTGGTCTTGTTAATATGTTGTATAACATGGAGGATATGTCTAAGATTGGTCCAAACATGGCGGTAGCGCTCCTTACAACTCTTTATGGTTCTGTACTTGCAAACTGGATTTGTGTGCCTATTTCCTTTAAGTTAAGGATGTTTAATGACATGGAGATTACGATTAAGGAAATTATGGTGGAAGGCCTTTTATCCATTCAGGCCGGTGAGAACCCACGAGTAATTGAGGAGAAGTTAAAGTCTTTCCTGGCACCGGGAGACAGAGAAGGTGTTGGACAGGACCAGAATGGTGCTACTGAAGGTGGTGAAGCATAATGGCAAAGAAAAAAGAGAAAGAGGAAATTAAAACAGATGGTTGGAAAGATACCTTTTCCGACTTAATGAATCTTCTGCTTTGCTTTTTCGTTTTACTTTTTTCTATGTCAAATATCAATGAGGTTAAATATGCGGAATTGGTTGCTTCTATGTCAAACAGCTTCAGCATATTTGATGGCGGGGCGCAGGCAATCGGTGAAGGAAAGCTGGTTTCCAGCGGTGCCAGCCAGTTAAATAATCTTGATGAATATTATTCTGATATGGGTAAGGCTGCGGAATCAGAATCGGAAGACGACCCAATGGTAGAATATGAAAAAGAAAAGCAGGAACAGAAAAGAAAAGAAGTGGAAGAAATGTACAGTGAGGTAGTGGAAAAGACAGAAGTAGCCCGCATGGAAGATTCTGTAGATGTTACAATAGATGATAATTATAATTACGTGATGATATCGTTAAGCGGCGGCGTGTTGTTCCAGTCTGGAAGTGCTGAGATACAGTCTGGAGCAAAGCAGATTCTTAACAGGGTGGCAAGTATTTTGAAGTCCTATACGGATAGGCGCATTAAGATTGAAGGTCATACCGATAATGTTCCAATAAGTAATGCAGCATATAATAGTAATTTATGGCTTTCCACTGCAAGAGCAACAAAGGTGCTGGAGCATTTGGTGGAAAAGAACAACTTGAACCCAAAACTTATGGAAGCCTCAGGAAGAGGGGAACTTGACCCGATTGCCAGCAATAATACGGCTGAAGGAAGGTCAAAGAACCGAAGAGTAGAAATTAAAATCTATAGTGATTCGGAGTAAAAAGTGTACCGGCTTCGTTGCTGCACTAGCAAAAAAAGCCAAGAATTAAAGTTCTTCGTATTACGAATCCGGGGGATTCTATCAGTTAAGAAAGCGCACCGCCTGCGCTGGTGTGTCAGCAAAAGCCATAAAAGGATTTGTGGGATGACCACCACATTTGGCGTAGTTTTCAATAAAAAATAATCAATGGAAAGGTGAGAATGATGAAAAAAAATATTTTTAGCGTATTGATTACTGCATTGACGGTGATTAATGTTGTTTTAACTGCGGTTATGTTCTTTGTAATGCTGCCAACATTTCAGAAAACAAACAATCTGATTACACAGGTGGCTTCTGTATTAAATCTGGAGCTGAATGGGGATGATGAGGCAGATCCGGATTCTAATTATACGATTAAAGATATGCAGTCCATTCCGGTTGCTTTTGAGGAAGATGAAACCTATAACCTGCAGTCAGGTACCGATGGAAAAGCTCATTACGCTATGTTATCCGGTTATGTTATTTATCTGAATAACAAATCAGAAGATTTTGATGACATTAATGAACTGCTGACAGCGGATCAGTCACAGATTACCGGTATTGTCAGAAATGTAATCCAGAGTCACACCTCAGAAAATGGTGCACAGGATGTTATTGAGAAAGAATGTTTGGAAAAAATAGAAGCTTTATTGGATTCTAAGGTTGTAGTGCAGATTAATTTAAATGGTTATGTGAGACAGTAAAACTATTTTGGTGTAAAAAACTCTTTAAATTATTATGGAAATATGTTATCATAGTATAATGAAAAAACTGAATTGCCTTTCGTGATGGGATTATCATGGCGAAAAAATTCAGGTGTGAGGTGAAAATTATGGGAGATACCTTATCTCAAGCTGAGATAGATAATCTGCTCAATGCATTAAGTTCGGGTGAATTAAATCCGGACGAGCTGGATGAAAATCAAGAAAAATCCGTTAAAGGTTATAATTTTGCAAGACCATCAAAGTTTTCAAGGGATCATCTAAGAACTTTAGAAATTATTTTTGAAAATTATGGCCGACTATTATCTACGAATTTGCCGGCTTACCTGCGGAAACAGGTAACGGTTGAGGTTATGAATGCCGAGGCAAATACATATTCTGAATTTTCTAATGCATTATCAAATCCGGTGTTGTTAGGAGTAGTAAATTTTGCTCCACTGGAAAGTAATGTGATTGTCGAATTAGCTGCAAATCTTGGTTTTACAATTGTAGACCGTATGCTTGGTGGCTTTGGTAATCCTTTAGATAAAAGCAGGGATTTTACGGAAATAGAATTGGTGATTTTGGAGCGTATTTTAGAAATATGTACAAATTTGCTGATTGAGCCGTGGGAGAATGTGGTTGCTATTTCTCCTAGACTGGAGCGAATTGAGACGAATTCGCAGTTTGCCCAGTTTATTTCGCCGACTGAGATGACAGCTATCATTACCATGAATATTAAGGTTGGTGATATTGAAGGGTTGATGAACTTCTGTATTCCGTATTCCTGTGTGGAATCCGTAATTGACAGGCTGAATACAAAGTACTGGTATGCGGCGATGAAAGAGGATGCTTCCGGCAAATATCAGGAAACGATTCAGGGGGTTCTTGACCATGCTTTGATTCCGGTACGGGCAATGCTGGGAAGAAGTTCAATCTCTGTAAATGATTTTGCTAATTTACAGTTGGGAGATATTATAAAGTTAGATACGAAGGTAGATGATGAACTGGATGTATATGTAGGAAATATTAAGAAGTTTACTGCGTTACCGGGTGCTACTTCAAAGTCTTATGCAGTCAGAGTCACTTCGATTATAAGGGAGGAGTAATAGGATTATGGATGGAATGTTATCTCAGGAAGAAATTGATGCATTAACTGGCGGAGATTCTTCCTCTAACAGTGCGGCAACGGAAAGTCTAAGCGATGCAGAGAGAGATGCGGTAGGCGAGATTGCGAACATTAACATGGGAACAGCTGCGACGACATTATCTACACTGTTAAATAATAAAGTTACAATTACTACACCGAGAGTGTCGTATGTAACAGTTAACGAACTGTCACAGCAGTATGACAGACCGTGTGTCTTTATTCATATTTCTTATATTGAAGGTATTGATGGAAATAATATCCTGATTTTGAAGGAAGATGATGTTAAGATTATCACCGATTTGATGATGGGTGGTGATGGTACAAACACTGATGGAGAGCTTTCGGACTTGCATTTAAGTGCGATTAGTGAGGCGATGAACCAGATGATGGGTTCTGCTGCAACCTCTTTGTCGTCTATGCTGGAAAAGAAAGTGGATATCAGTCCGCCTTCAGCAAGTCTTATTGATTTGAATGATACCATAGAAGATTCTGAAATTTCCACATTTTTAAATAATGTAGTTGTTCAGGTTGCTTTTGATATGAAGATTGGCGATTTGATTGACAGTCAGATTATGCAGTTGTATCCATTTGATTTTGCCAGAGAGTTATTTGAGAGATTTATGGGAAGCAGCAATAAGAAAGCTGCTGAGGCAGAAGCTGTACCTGCTGCAGAACCAGTGCCTGCTGCGCAGCCGCAGATGGCTCCTCAGGCAGGAGCGCCACAGATGGCAATGGCACCGCAAATGGCTCCTCAGATGATGGATCCTAATATGATGCAGATGCAGCAGCCATATATGATGCCGGGAGCTAATGTCAATGTACAGCCGGCACAGTTCCAGCAGTTTAATGCAGGAATCAGTCCATTGTTGCAGCAGGAGAATATTGACTTGATTTTGGATGTACCTTTGGAAGTTACGGTTGAGCTGGGCCGCTCCAATAAATCCATTAAGGAAATTCTTGATTTTGCGCCAGGAACGATTATTGAGTTAAATAAGCTTGCAGGAGAACCGGTAGACGTTTTAGTCAATGGTAAGTATGTTGCAAGAGGAGAAGTTGTAGTTATTGAAGAAAATTTTGGTATTCGTTTAGTGGAAATTACAAAATAAGTAAAACGCTGGAGGTGTAGTTATGCTTTTGATTTTATCTGAGTTTTCTACGCTTGCCAGCGCTTTTAAATTAATTTTACTTCTGGTTGTATTTTTTATATTGTTATATGCGGCACATTTGTTTACAAAATGGTATGCAAAATCAAATTTTGTCAATGCGAAATCTTCCAATATTTCTATTATTGAATCGCAGCAGGTTTCCCCGGGAAAAAGTATTGTTATTGCAAAAGTAGGAGAGAAGTATGTTTCTTTTCTTATGATGAAAGAAAATGCGGTATTCTTAACGGAGTTAGAGAAAGAAGAAATTACCTTTTCGCCTCCGAAGGAACAGAATATATCTTTTTCAGAAGCATTGAAAAAAGTAGCAAATGCGAAGAAGAAAAATAATGGAAATATTTAGAAAAGGAGTAGTATTTTACCATGTTAAATAACATAAGAAAGAGTAAGAAAAAGTCAGTGATTCGTTTTTGTGTCACAATGTTTATATTCTGTTTTATCTTCTTTGCAGGAAGCCCTGCGGTTGCAAGGGCTACTGGAACAGGTTCCAATGAGAGCAGCTCCAATCTTCAAAATGAAGACGGGTTTCATTTGAATATTACTTCGAATGCAGGAAGCACGGAACTGGAATCTACTTTACAGATTCTGATTCTTTTAACTGTTTTGTCTCTTGCTCCGTCTATTCTGATTATGGTAACGTCCTTTACCCGTATTATTGTGGTTTTTCATTTTGTAAGGACGGCGCTTGGAACGCAGACGACACCACCCAATCAGGTTTTGGTAGGTTTGGCGCTTTTTATTACTCTGGCGATTATGTCTCCGGTCATGACGCAGGTAAATGATGATGCCGTTCAGCCCTTTATGAGCGGACGGATGAATCAGGAGGAAGCAATTGAAAAAGGGCTTGCCCCGATTCGGCAGTTTATGCTAAAGCAGACAAGAGATAAAGACTTAAAACTTTTTATGGATATTAACGGACAAAAGTCTGAGAATATTGAAAGCTATGATGATATTCCGATTACTACGATTGTTCCGGCTTTTATTATCAGTGAGCTGCGTATTGCATTTATTATCGGATTTGTTTTATATCTGCCGTTTATTGTTATGGATATGGTAGTTGCTTCTACCCTGATGTCTATGGGTATGATGATGCTGCCGCCGACTACGATTTCCCTGCCGTTTAAAATACTACTGTTTATTTTAGCAGACGGCTGGAACCTTGTAATCGGAGAATTAGTTCGGTCTTTTACCGGATAATATATGCTGGTATAACTTATAGAACGTTTTCTGGTATCATCCAATCTGATTACTTTACATAAAGGTATGGTTAATTAAGTTGGATGATACTGGTAACAGGAAGCTGTTTAAAATGAGTGATGCCATATAGAAATGGGGATTTGATATGAATGTTGGTTTTGTTGTAGATCTTTCACGTGAGGTGATTTGGACACTTGTAGAGGTTGCTTCTCCTCTGTTAATTATTTCACTTATTATTGGTCTGATTATCAGTGTTTTTCAGACAATTACTTCCATTCAGGAACAGACACTGACTTTCGTGCCAAAGTTCCTTGCCATCATGCTGGTATTGGTTTTATGTGGGGCATGGATGCTAAATACAGTGTCAGATTTGTTTATCAGTCTGATGGAACAGATTCCGGACTTGGTGAAATAAGTACTATTTACAGCTGGTTTTATGCATGGGTTTAGGATAGCTGTAAATAGTAACAGAATGATGCATTTAGGGAGTGAGACAGTTGAATTTTACGATAGAATATATTGAATATATGGTGTTAATTTTAGTGCGCATTTCCATGATTGTTTTTATTGCGCCCTTTTTTAACAACCAGAATATTCCAAGAAAAATTAAACTTTGCATTTCCTTTTTTCTGTCGTTGATTGTTATGAATTTAGTTGATTATACTGCTGTATCTTATGAAGGGATATTCGGATACAGCATTCTTGTTGTAACGGAAGCGATTACCGGTCTTTTAATCGGAATTGGAGCCGGGATGTGTATGTATATCCTTAGTTTTTCCGGTCATATGATAGATATGGAAATTGGTTTTGCAATGGCAATGGAAATGGACCCGAATACCCGAATCCAGACAACCATTACTTCAACATTATTTACTGCTTTTTTTATGTTGATTTTTTTGGCATCGGACATGCATTATTTTGTGATTGATGCACTATATGATTCGTATGAGCTGATTCCAATTGGAGGAACCAAAATCCAGCCATCCCTATATCAGATATTTATCAAATATATCACGGATTATTTTGTGATAGGATTTCGTATTATTCTGCCGGTTTTTTCCTGCATTCTGGTAATCAATGTTGTTTTGGGAATTTTAGCGAAGATTGCACCACAGATGAATATGTTTGTTATTGGTATGCAGCTTAAGATTTATGTCGGTTTGGCACTTTTATATTTTCTGATGTCGTTGTTTCCGGGAGTTGTAGATTTTATTTTTGAAGAAATGCAGCTGCTTACAAAGTATTTTATGGAATCCATGTCGCCTTAAAAAGTGCCTGCTGATTCTTGCTATTTTGCTATAAATAGGGTATTATATAAAATGTATGGTGTTAGGGTTAAAGGCAGGCAGCAATCCAAAGCACCGGTTGCATGAAAAAGAGGGAAAACTGAGAGTATGCCATATTTAAGATATGATTTACAGTTATTTGCCAAGGAAGGTTCTGGTGGTGAGAAAACCGAAGAGCCAACCAGTAAAAAGTTAGAGGATGCCAGGAAGAAGGGACAAGTTGCCAAAAGTCAGGATTTAACAATGGCAGTGTCCTTATTGGCGTTTTTCTTTATGTTAAGGATTTATATTGGAATGCTTGGCAATGGTTTAATGGCGCAGTTTGCTACGTTTTACCGGCATATATCAGATTATTCCAACGATGAATTTACCTTAAATCAGGCGGGTGTTCTTTTGAGGGATGTGGTACTCCAGCTTTTTTTGCTGGTATGGCCATTATTCCTTGTCTCATTGCTGGTAGTTATTATTTCGCTGCTGGCACAGGTTCGCTGGAAGGTCTCCTTTGAGCCGATGAAGCCGGATTTGAATAAATTCAATCCGATTAACGGTGCAAAGAGGCTTTTTTCAAAAGATAAGCTGGTAATGCTTTTTATGTCCATTGCTAAAATCATTATTATAATCTTTGTCGTTTATGATTTTATAAAGGACAAATGGACATTAGTTTTAGATATGTATCAGTTCAGCCTGTCACAGGCAATTGCGATTATAGGAGATATTATTATTAATATTGGCCTTTGTATCAGTATCTTCTTTTTCGTCATATCCGTAGCTGATATACTATATCAGAAATGGAAGTTCCATCAGGATATGAAGATGACGAAGCAGGAAGTGAAGGATGAATATAAACAGGCGGAAGGTGACCCAAAGGTAAAGGGACAGCAGCGGCAGCGAATGCGTCAGGCGTCGCAGCGTCGTATGATGCAGGATCTTCCGAATGCAGATGTTGTCATTACCAACCCGACGCATCTTGCAGTTGCGATTCAGTATGACAGGGACAAATATGATGCTCCGGTTGTGGTAGCAAAAGGAGCGGATTATCTGGCACAAAAAATCAAGGATGTTGCCAGGGAACATGATATAGAGATTGTAGAAAACAAACCGCTGGCGCGGATGCTGTATCACAATGTAGACTTAGGGGAGCAGATACCACCGGAGCTGTATCAGATGGTTGCTGAGGTGCTTGCATATGTATATGGCATAAAAGGAAAGCTGTAAGGCGTGTAAAGATAAATGGATAAATAGATTGGAGGAAGTAAAAAGCGATGAAAAGAGCAGATTTTTTACTTGGGTTATACATATTACTGCCGATTATCTTTTTGATTATACCGGTACCAACGGTGCTTTTGGATATTATGATGATTTTAAATATCAGTCTGGCGCTGATTATTCTGTTTACGGCGCTGTTTTCTACAGAAGCACTTAGTATGTCAGCATTTCCGACGATACTTTTGATGACAACACTGTTCCGTATGTCATTAAATGTCAGTTCTACCCGTAATATCCTTTTAAAAGGATATGCAGGAGAGGTTGTTGAAACCTTTGGCAACTTTGTGGGCGGCGGTAATCTGGTCGTAGGTATTGTTGTATTTTTAATTTTGATTTTAATTCAGTTTATTGTAATTAATAAAGGTTCAGAACGTGTATCGGAAGTAACGGCACGTTTTACACTGGATGCGATGCCTGGTAAGCAGATGGCGATTGATGCCGATTTGAATACCGGTGCAATTACAGATGCACAGGCAAGGGAACGCCGTGACAAAATTCAGGATGAAGCTACTTTTTTTGGAGCTATGGATGGTGCAACGAAGTATGTAAAAGGAGATGCAACAGCCGGCCTGATTATTACGATGATTAACTTTGTTGGTGGATTGATTCTTGGTATTGTAATACAGGGGATGGAAGCCTCAGATGCTTTGACGAAATACTCCATTCTGACCATTGGTGATGGTCTTGTAAGTCAGATTCCTTCGTTGTTAATTTCATTATCAACCGGTATTTTGGTTACGAAGGTATCGAAAGAGTCTGATTTGGGAAATGTACTGTTAAAACAGCTTTTCTCTATTCCGAAGGTATTGTATATTGTTGGAGGAACGCTTGCATTTTTGGCATTTACACCGCTTCCGACCTTAATCTGTCTGATTTATGCTGTATTATTTATTATAGCAGGGCGTGCTATTGAGGCTAGGCTTGAGGATGTTAATATTGAAGCAGAAGTGGAGGAAGACGAAGAGAGTGCCGAGGAAATCAGAAGGCCGGAAAATGTGGTTTCCCTGCTTCAGGTTGACCCGATTGAGCTGGAGTTTGGATATGGTATAATTCCTTTGGCGGATGTCAACCAGGGCGGTGATTTGTTAGACCGAGTTGTTATGATTCGAAGACAGGTGGCACTGGAACTTGGATGTGTCGTACCAATGATTCGTTTAAGGGATAATATCCAGTTGAATCCAAACCAGTATTTGATTAAAATCAAAGGTGTACCGGTCAGTGAAGGTGAGATTTTGTTTGACCATTATATGGCCATGAATCCGGGATATGTAGAAGAGGAAATTACAGGTATTCCTACCTTTGAGCCATCCTTCCATCTGCCGGCTATTTGGATTACAGAGAGCCAGAGGGAACGTGCGGAGTCAATGGGATATACGGTAGTAGATCCGCCTTCTATTATAGCAACGCATTTGACAGAGGTAATTAGACAGCATCTGGATGAGCTGCTGACACGTCAGGATGTTCAGAACCTGATTAACAATATTCAGGAAGCGAATACTACGTTAATATCCGATTTGGTACCAAAGCTTCTTGGTGTGGGTGAAATTCAAAAGGTTTTGCAGAATCTTTTACGGGAAGGGATTTCCATCAGGGATTTGGTTACTATATTTGAAACGCTGGCTGATAATGCCACAACAACACGTGATACAGATGTTTTAACGGAATATGTAAGGCAGAGTTTAAAGCGGGCGATTTCTAACAAGTATTTCCCTGCGAATGAGATGACAAGTGTGGTTACGTTGGATCCTAAGATTGAGCAGGAGATTATGGGATCCATTAAACAGACGGAGCAGGGTGCCTATATTAATCTTGACCCGGAGACAACACAGGATATTTTAAATTCTGTGAAGGAAGAGATGGATAAGATGGAGGAGCTTGGTAAAAATCCGATTATTGTTACATCGCCAATTGTGCGGATGTATTTCAAAAAATTGACGGAAGAGCAGTTTAATGACTTAATTGTTGTATCTTATAATGAAATTGATACTGATGTTGAACTACAATCTATAGGGATGGTGACAGTATAATGGTTATCAGGAAGTACATTGCAATGACAGAGGAGGAAGCAGCGAAACTTGCAGAGGAAGAACTTGGCAAGGACGTTGTAATTATGAATGTCAAGAAAAACACACCAAAGGGACTTGCAAAGCTTTTCAAGAAGCCGTCTGTAGAAATAACTGCTGCAGTGGATGAAATTCAGAGTGAGGAACAGACGGAAAGTTTTCCTGATTTTAGCAAGCTGCAGGAAGCCATTCAGGAAACAAATGCAGTGTTAGAGGCAGAAGCCAAAAAGGAGGAACAGGCGCAAAAGGAGGTTTTGTTAGAGAAGGAACCTCCTGGCAGTAATATTCTTGCGGATGATACAGCCTCTTCCACAGCAGAAGCAAAAGAGGAAGCCAGTAAAAGGGATATCGAAGAGCGTCTTAGCAATCTTCAGGATTTGCTGGAAAAGCAGATGTTAGCAGACAAAAAAGAAAAAGCTGAGAAGGATGAAAAGGAAAATACAAATCTGGTATATTTTGACTTAATCCGTAAAAAGCTCATAGATAATGAAGTAGAAGAAACCTACGTAAACCAGATTTTGGAGGATATCTCCGAAAGCCTTAGTAAGAATGCGAATTTAGACAGTATTCTGGCGGGAGTGTATCAGAAGATCGTTCTGAAAATCGGGCAGCCACGCCTGATTGATGTAAAGGCGAAGAGGACAAAATATATTTTCTTTATCGGGCCAACTGGGGTGGGAAAGACGACAACGATAGCAAAAATCGCATCTACCCTGAAACTGACCAGAAAGACCAAAGTCGCTTTAATTACTTCGGATACTTACAGAATTGCAGCAGTGGAGCAGCTAAAGACTTATGCGAATATACTGGGGATTCCGTTGCAGGTAGTTTATTCTCCTGAGGATATGGAGCAGGCAGTGGAAGAACTCAGAGATTTTGACTTGGTATTTATCGATACCGCAGGGCGCTCCCATAATAATAAGGAGCAGCGGGGAGATATTCAGAAGCTTATCGAGACGGTACCGGAAGAAAACAGGGAAGTGTTCCTTGTTTTAAGTGCAACAACAAAATATAAGGATTTGGTAAAAATTTCTCTGACTTACGCAGAGATTACAAAATATAACCTGATATTTACAAAGTTAGATGAAACAGATACCATCGGTAATATTTTTAATATCCATATGCTGACAGGAGCACCGCTTTCTTATACTACATGGGGGCAGAATGTTCCAGATGATATTGGAAAGATAGATGCCCAGAGTATTGCAAAGCAGCTTCTTGGAGGGAATAGCTGATGGATCAGGCTGAACAGTTAAGGAATATCATTAAAAAGCAGAACAAAAAGCAGCATCTTGCACGGGTAATAACAGTAACCAGCGGAAAAGGCGGCGTGGGGAAATCAAATGTTTCCGTAAATCTGGCAATTCAGCTTAGTCGTTTAAATAAACGGGTTATCATTCTGGATGCAGACTTTGGCCTTGCAAATGTAGAAGTAATGCTTGGAATTCGTCCGCAGTATAGTTTAGCGGATATGATGTTTAGAGGAAAGGAATTAAAAGATATTATCTCACCGGGGCCGGAACGAATCGGCTTCATTTCTGGAGGTTCCGGGCTGCGTGAACTGACAAATCTTGACAGAGACCAGATTCAAAGTCTTGTCAGTATGATGTATGCATTAGATAATCTTGCGGATGTAGTAATTATTGATACAGGTGCAGGAATTTCCAATACAGTAATTGATTTGGTGTTAGCAAGTTCTGAAGTGCTTCTTGTGGCAACCCCAGAGCCTACCTCCATTACAGATGCATATGCACTGTTAAAGACCTTGTGCAGGCATGAGGAATTTTACCAGAATATGGTCAGAATCCATATGATTGCAAACCGTGCAAAAGGGTATGGGGAGGGAAAGGAGCTGTATGACAAGCTCGGCTCGGTTGTTGAAAAGTTTTTACAGTTAGAGATGGATTATTTGGGATATATCCCATATGATGATAAACTTCCAAAGTCAGTGATGCGGCAAAAGCCGGTTACGGTTGCTTATCCGGATGCGGTTTCCTCCAGGGCAATGTTAGAACTTGCGATGGTTTTGGAAAATGGCAAGGGAAATTATGAAAATATACGAAACAGAGGGCTTTCCGGCTTATTTGCGAAAATGTTCCACAGTAAATAACAGGATAGTTATGTACGGGTAATTGGGAGAATGGTATGATAGAAGAACATATTAAAAAGGATGCATTAGTGCGAATCTATGACAAGAAGCAGGATTTAGAGGATTATTCCGAAGAAGAGAGGTTTCAGATATGTCAGGGAAAAATCAGGCGTTTTGCATCCGAAGCAGAAATAGAAATATTGTTAGAGAAGAACATAGAAGTGAATCTTCAAAAGAATGTCTGTTATATTATTTATTTCTTCTGTGGGAAAAAAGTATTTATGTGCAGTTGCTATTATAAATCTTTCTATGCGGAGGAAGAAGAGCATATTATGTTACTGGAGTTAGTTTCACCGTTAGAGCAGGTTCAGCGAAGAATGTATCAAAGGGTTTCCTGTCATGCTAAAATTCTATACTGGGCGATTGAAAAAGAACAGGCGATTCAGTACAGGAAAATGGCAAAATTACCGGAAGAAGCAGAGGAACCTGAAAGTTCTGTGGAAAATTCACTGGTAGACATTGGTGGCGGCGGCTTACGGTTTACATCCAGAACCTTTGTGCCATTAGATTCTTTCTTATTTGTACGTTTTGAAATTATGAATGGAAAGAAAACAGAAGGAGTGCAGACAGTCGGACAGGTGGTCTATTCTATGCCTCATCATAGTGATAAGGACTGCTTTGAAATCCGAATGAAATATATTGGTTTAACAGAAGAAGAGAGAAAACAAATTATACACTTTGTTTTTCAGTTAGAACGTGATAGTATAAGTAAAAGATAACATCAGGAGGTGTGTTCATTTGAAAAAAATACTTGTTGTTGATGACTCTGCACTTATGAGAAGGGTTATCTTTGATATAATTAATTCAGATGGTGAACTTCAGGCAGAACGTTATGCGGTAAATGGACTGGAAGCGCTGGAAATTCTGAAGTCTGGTGAAAAATTTGATGCAATTGTCCTTGATATCAATATGCCAAAAATGAATGGTATTGAGTTATTGCGTACCATGAAGCGGGAGAACATGAACGAGAAGGTTTTAATCGTCAGCACTCTTGCCAAGGAAGGTGCGAAAGAGACGATTCAGGCATTGGAACTGGGTGCATTTGATTTTGTAACAAAACCAGACAGTCTTGCAGAAGCGAAAGGGATGGCTTTTAGTAACCGTTTGCTCAATATGCTGCGTGCAGCTACGAATCTTCCGGCTATAGCGGTTTCTGATGACGAGAAGTCGGGAAAACCGGAAAAAACGGTTCTTACAAGAACTTCCAAAAATGTGATAAAGGATCAGGCACCTGTTTTAGCCAGAAAAACATTGAAAGGGGATACTTCCAAGCATTCAAAGGCGCCGCTTGGAAATACCGCTAGAAAGCTGGTGGCATTGGCTTGTTCTACGGGGGGACCAAAGGCATTACAGTATGTTGTACCGTTTTTGCCAGCCAATCTGGATGCAGCTGTATTGATTGTACAGCATATGCCGGAGGGCTTTACTGCTTCTTTGAGTTCACGTTTGGATGAACTGAGCCGGATTAGAGTGCAGGAAGCAGCACATGGAGTTAACATTGAAAAGGGAACAGTTTATATCGCAAAGGGTGGTTCCCAAATGCGTTTAGTAGAGAAAGGGAAAAAAGAACATAGTCTTTCCGTAACTGTTGAAGCTGCCAGAAATGGTTTGAAACCTTGTGCTGACATTATGTATGAATCATTGATGAAGACAACTTTTGATGAAATTACTTGTGTGGTGTTAACGGGGATGGGAGCTGACGGCACAAAGGGAATACTTCAATTAGAACAAACAAATAAAATTTATGTTATTGCGCAGGATGAAGAAAGCAGTACGGTATATGGTATGCCAAAAGCAATTGCAGATGCCGGCGCTGTTGATGAGGTAGTGACGCTAAAAAAAGTCGCCGATGCAATAACGAAGCATGTGGGGGTGCAATAAAATGGATGTTAGCCAGTATCTTGAGATTTTTATTGATGAAACAAAGGAACATTTACAGACTCTGAGCGACCAGATTATGATTTTGGAGCAGGAGCCGGAAAATATGGACGTTATCAATGAGATTTTCCGTGCTGCCCATTCCTTAAAGGGTATGGCTGGTACTATGGGGTTTAAGCGTATGCAGCGTCTGACCCATGACATGGAAAATGTATTTCAGGAAGTTCGTAGTGGGAATATGACTGTCCAGCCGGAATTGGTTGATGTATTGTTCCGTGGTTTGGATGCACTGGAATCTTATTTGGCAGAAATTTTAGAGACTGCCAATGAGGGAACAGAGGACAATGAAGAAATTATCAACACTTTGAATGCGATTGCTAAAAAAGCAAGTGGAAAAGAAGAGCCAGCGAAAGAAGAAGCAAAGGCTGAGAATGCAGCCGCTTCATCATCGGGTAATGGCACAGAATCAAAATACCAGTCTATTCAGGTTTCTGATTTTGAGAAAAACACATTTGAGAAAGCGAAAAGTGAGAACCAAAATATATTTGGAATCACGGTATATCTGCAGGAGACCTGTATTCTGAAAGCAGCCAGGGCATTCTTGGTATTTAAGGCATTAGAAGAAATGGGCGAGGTTGTGAAATCAGTTCCTGACATACAGGATATTGAGGATGAAAAATTTGAATTTGATTTCAGTCTGGTTTATATTACTGCAGAAGAACTGGAAAAAGTAAAGTCTGCGATTGAGGCTGTTTCTGAAGTAAGAGGAGCAGTGATTGGACCATTTGATATGGGTGAACCTGCAGCAGAAGAAACAAAGGCAGATCCTGCAAAGGAGGAGGCTAAGCAGGCAGAGGCTGAACCAAAGCCGGCCGGTAATGCAGCAGCACAAAAAGCGGCAGAGCAGAAGAAAGAAACGCCTGCTGCAAAGAAAACACCTGCAAAGGCTGCAAAACCGACAGTTGGAAGAACTGTCCGTGTTGATATTGAAAAGTTAGATGTCTTAATGAATCTTGTCAGCGAGCTGATTATTGCGAAAAATGGTCTGGTTTCAACAAGTACTGCGGATGAGACAAGAAATGATTCCGGTTTTAATGAGCAGATTGAATATTTGGAGAGTGTTACTACAAACCTTCATGAGTCTGTTATGAAGGTTCGAATGGTACCAATTGAGAGTGTTGTAAACCGTTTCCCGCGTATGATACGTGACCTGAGCAAAAAGCTTGGCAAAAAAATGGAATTACATATGACTGGTGAAGAGACAGAGCTTGACCGTACGGTTATCGATGAGATTGGTGACCCATTACAGCATCTGCTTCGTAATTCCGCTGACCACGGACTGGAAGCAAACGATGAAAGAATTGCTCTTGGCAAAGACGAGGTTGGTCATATCTATCTTGATGCTTATCAGGATGGTAATAATGTAACAATTGAAGTACGTGATGACGGTGCCGGAATCAATGTAGAAAAGGTTAAAAACAAGGCGATTGAAAAGGGTACTATCACACCGGAGCAGGCAGAAGCAATGTCTGATAAGGAGATTATTGACCTCCTGTTTAAGCCAAGTTTCTCAACAGCAGAGAAAATTACAGATGTTTCGGGACGTGGTGTAGGTCTTGATGTTGTTAAAACTAAGATTGAAGGTCTTGGTGGTAATATTGAGTGTAAGACAGAACTTGGAGAAGGAAGCAGTTTTATTATCCGTCTTCCGTTGACACTTGCTATTATTCAGGCATTAATGGTAGAGCTTGGCGCTGAGAAATATGCGATTCCTCTTGGAAGCATTCAGACAATTGAGGATGTGGCATTCTCAGAGGTAAAGCATGTTCAGACCAAAGAAGTTATTCATCTGCGTGGTTCCGTTATTCCTTTAATCCGTTTGGATAAGATTTTAGAAGTTGAGCCGGGTGAATTTGAGCCGGAAAGCCTTACTGTTGTTATTGTTAAGAAGGGCGACAGACAGGCCGGGCTGGTTGTGGACAATCTGATTGGCCAGCAGGAAATCGTTATCAAACCAATTGGAGATTACATTCATTGCAGCAAGTTAATCAGCGGTGCTACTATTCTTGGTAATGGTGAAATTGCACTGATTCTCGAAGCAAATACTTTAGTATAGGGGGGCTAGAAGATGGATGATATAAACGATATTCAGAATGTAGAAGTAGCAAGTGAGGGAAAACAGTATATTGTTGTCCGTCTCGGCAGTGAACAGTACGGTATTGATATTAAGTATATTGACAATATTGTGCGTATGACGAGAATTACCCGTATTCCAAGTGCCCAGAAATATTTTAAGGGTGTAATTAATCTTCGTGGTGAAATTAATCCGGTTATGAGCCTTCGTCTGAAGTTTGAATTGGAGCCGGATGAATATACAAATTCCACCAGGATTATTATTATTAAACTGGAATCACAGTCACCAATTGGGATTATTGTTGATGAAGTAAAAGAGGTTGTCACTTTGGACTCTGCTTCTATTGAAAAACCAACAGCGGATGCAGCAAATGATATTGGGATTAAATATCTGAGCGGTATTGGCAAACACGGTGACGGTTTAATCACATTGTTAAATATAGCTTCTGTCATAAATGAGAAAGAAAATATTTAAGACAGGGATAAGGAGTTGCTATGCAGAAAAATGATGAAAGTATGAGCGACTTTGAATTTGATGTATTAACTGAAATAGGAAACATAGGTGCGGGCAATGCAACTACAGCATTGTCCCAACTTATTAATGCCAAGATTGATATGTATGTTCCACAGGTGCAGATGCTGTCATTTTCAGAACTGGCAGAAATTATTGGCGGAGCAGAAACGTTAGTTGCAGGCATTTTGTTGAACTTAACAGGTGATATTACAGGTTCAATGTTGTTTATTTTGGAAAGCAGAGATGCCAGAAGGATGGTGCATCAATTAATGGGCTATGTGAAAGACGGAGAAGAGCTTTTTTCTGATTTGGAAGTCTCTGCATTACAGGAAATAGGAAATATTATTTCAGGAGCCTATCTTTCCGCAATTTCTACTTTAACTAAATTAACGATTTCGGTATCGATTCCGAGTTTGGCTTTTGACATGGCAGGCGCAATACTAAGTGTTCCTGCAATTGAGTTTGGGAAGCTGGGCGATAAAGCGTTGCTGATTGAATCCAAGTTTAAGGATATGGATGTAGATATCAGTGGTTACTTCATATTGATTCCGACGATGGAATCGTATGGACGCATATTAGAATCGTTAGGGTTAAGGTGATTGGGAATGTCTAAGATGATAAAAGTAGGTATGGCTGATTTGAATATTTGTCATGCGCCGGACGCAATTACAACACTGGGGCTTGGTTCCTGTGTTGGTGTTGCGTTGTATGACAAAACTACTAAACTTGCCGGGCTGGTACATGTCATGTTACCGGATAGTACCCAGGTTAGGCAAAATCAGAACCGGGCAAAGTTTGCAGATACAGGAATCGATTATTTAATAGAAATGATGGTTGCAAAGGGAGCTGGCAGAAGCCGCCTGACAGCGAAAATTGCAGGAGGCGCCCAGATGTTTGCTTTTAATGGAAACAGTGATATGCTCCGTGTAGGAGAAAGAAATGTAGAATCGGTGAAAAGAAAACTAAATCAACTGAGAATTCCTATTTTGGCAGCGGATACCGGCCTGAATTTTGGACGGACGGTTGAGTTTTATCCAGAAACCGGTGATTTTGTAATTAAGGCAGTAGGAAAACCAGTAAAAACAATTTAAGTGGTTAAAAAATGATGAAGAGAGGGTTCTTATGAAACTGGAATTTATTCCGAAATTTATAACATTATTAGCTGGCTCTGTAGTATGTATTATTACCATTATAAATGATATGGAAGTTGTCTATAGTCTTGAATTGTTATTGGCAACTTTGGTAATATTTTATATTATCGGACTCATTGCAAAAAAAATTATCCAAAAGGTTTTGGAAGGCAATATGTTTGTGAAGAACACAGATGCTACACTGCAGGATATTGCACTTCCGGAACAGGATATCCCGGTAATGGGTGCTGGTGTGAATGGTGAAGGAGAATCTGTTTCTGGTGCAGCCGGAGAATAATCAGATGCGGTATTATAGAACCAGAGCAGGGTTAACGGGTTCATTGTAAGTGATAATTCGAAAGGAATGTTAACCAATGGATGATAAGCAAAAAGAAGAATTGTGGACGCAATATCAAAAGACGAGAAATCCTGCAATCAGGGAACAGTTGATTATTGAGTATGCTGGTCTGGTTAAGATTGTAGCAGGAAGGCTTGGTATGTATTTAGGCTATACAATTGAATATGATGATTTAGTAGGTTATGGCATATTTGGGCTTATTGATGCTATTGATAAATTCGAATTAACAAAGGGCGTTAAGTTTGAAACGTATGCCAGTCTCCGAATCCGTGGTTCTATTTTAGACCAGATTCGTAAAATGGACTGGATTCCAAGAACACTGCGCCAAAAGCAGAAAAAACTGGAAAATGCTATTCGGGAATTAGAGGTAAAATATGGAAGGCAGGCTTCAAACGAGGAGCTGGCGGGGGAACTGGGAATTTCAGTAGAGGAACTGGAGGAACTTGTTAACCAGACGCAGATTGCTAATTTGGTTTCCTTAGATGAATATTTAGAGCAGGGAAGTGAAGTAAGGGTTGAATTTGGCAATACGCCACGCTTTGAGCAGCCGGAAAAGATTATGGAGCGGCAGGAATTAAAGAAGATTCTTGCACAAGCTATTGATTCCCTGACGGAAAATGAGCAAAAAGTAATTGCATTTTATTATTTTGAGGAGTTAACTTTAAAAGAGATTAGTAAAATATTAGAAGTTTCCGAATCAAGAGTTTCACAGCTTCATACAAAGGCTCTTCGTAAAATGAAAGAACGTATGGGAAGTGATATCTCCTTTTTTGGATAAATGAATAAGACTGGAGGAGCGCAATGAAGAGAAATGCCTTTTTTCAATTAGTTCAAAAAAGCGATGGCACATATTTGAAATCCTATCCAGCAGTAGACGGTGGAGAACCGCTTAAACCGGACGATATCATTTCTTATCTGAACAGTAAGAAGTATGGTGATATAACAGTAGAAGAAGTTAAGAAATTTATTGAAGACGCAGGAAAAAATAGGAATGCAGAGCTGCGGATTACGGTTAAAACTACACTGCCGGAAAATGAAACTATTGTTGTCACGATAGACCCAAGACGTTTGTATGCAAAAGTAAGAATGTATCCAAATTCCAGTCATGGCTCAAGAATTACGGTTGCTGATATCAAGAACTTACTGGAACAGCATGGCATCCGTCATGGAATGATAGAAAAGAATCTTGAAATTATGCATAAAGCCCGTCTTTATTGTACGGATATTCTGGTAGCAAAGGCAACAATGCCCATTCATGGAAAAGATGCTGTTATTACATATCATTTTGATGTGGATAAGACAAATAAACCTGCAGTGAGTGAAAATGGACAGGTAGATTTCCATAAACTGGATATGATTGAACCGGTATCAGACGGACAGCTTTTAGCAACACTGGAACCGGCTGATTTTGGTACTCCGGGAACGGATGTTATGGGGGAAGAAATTAAGCCAAGGAAGGTTAATGTTAAGGTGTTGAAACATGGAAAACATATTCATTTGTCAGAGGATGGATTAAATATGTATTCTGATGTTTCCGGTAATGTTACTTGTGTAGATGATACGGTCTTTGTATCGGACTGCTATCAGGTGCCTGCAGATGTAGGACCTTCCACGGGTGATATTGACTATGATGGAAGTGTAAATGTCAAGGGAAATGTTTTAACAGGCTATACGGTAAAAGCAACAGGGGATATCTATGTTACCGGTGCTGTTGAGGGTGCGACTTTAATTGCCGGCGGTAAGATTGTTCTGAACCGAGGAATTCAGGGAATGGGAAAGGCTGTTATGGAAGCTGGAGGCGATGTTATTTCTAACTTTATTGAAAGTGCAAAGGTAACAGCCGGAGGCAAGATTATTACAGATGCAATTATGCATAGCGATGCCATAGCAAATGAGTCCATAGAGGTGAATGGTAAAAGAGGTATGATTGCCGGTGGAAGTGTCCGTTCTGCCCAGAAGATTGAGACAAAGATAGCAGGCTCATCTATGGGAACACAGACAGAATTAGAGGTTGGTATTGACCCTAAGGTAATCGACAGATATCATGAAATTGAAAAATTGATGGAAGATTTCGATGATGAGAAAGAAACAATCAACCAGACTCTTGAAATTTTAAAGAAGCGTTTTAAAGCTGTTGGCTCTTTGGAGCCTGAAAAACTGATTATGCTTAAGGAAAATAAGGCTCGTTTGGCATTTATTGACGGTGAAATGGAAAAACTAACAGAAGAATACGATGAGCTGGAAGGAGTTTTGGAAAGTGCTTCCGGCCGTGGTAAAATTGTAGTATACGATATTGCTTATTCAGGTGTTAAGCTTACCATTTCTAATATTACGAACTATCTGCATAGTGAAGTACATCACAGTACCTTTGTACGTGATGGTGCAGATATACGTGTTCGCGGCATATAATATGTTATTATTTACGGCTGCGCCGCTCATAGCAGCTTCTTTAGAAAGGGGGAAGGAAAATGTCAATTACATTTGATATTGTGACAATGCCACCAAAATCCCAAGAGGTTTCCCAAATTCAGACGAATGAAATTAATCGTCTTCAGCAGGAAAACCAGCAAATGGCTGCACAGTTTGAAACAGAGATAAAAAAGAATTCTGAGCAGACAATCCGTAGAAATAAGGCGGAAAACGAAGAGCTAAAAAATGAAGAGAGAAGACAGCAGCAAAGAAGGAAGAAAAAGAATGCGCAGGGCAAATCCGGTGATTCCAATGAGGATGAGAAGGAAGAAAGAGTTCCTCATTTTGATATGCGGGTATAAAGTACTATTCAAGGCTGATTACAGAAAAGAGTCAGACTCGTCGTGTTTGCACGTAAGAGAATGATTATTTTCTGTAACCAGCGTGTAGGCTGTTCTAAACGATATGAAGTAAAACATAAGCTGCTGGTTTTGCAACGGTGCCAAGCGTCACAGGCGTTTGTTTAGCACAGAACGAAGCGGAACAGAGACCTGACAGCGAAGCTGGATGGTTTTATATAAGTTGCATAGAAATGCCATGAATAGTAACGCTAGAAAATAGAAGCATGGATTGGAGAATACAATGATTTTTTTAGAAATAGCAATGATAGTAATTGGATTAGGTGCTGTAGTTGTCAGCCTTCGAGTTTCTACGAATGTAGAAAAAGAAGAGACAAAGGAGATGGAAGTAGATACACAGCGGGAAATGGTGCATATGCGTTCTGTTTTGGACTCTTTTACATCAAAAGCAGAAACCGTGTGTGACAATCTGGAAGACAAAATGGAGCAGTTATCCAATGAAAAAATTATGGGAATCAGTGAGTATTCTGATCAGGTTTTAGATAAAATCCAAAAAAACCATGAAGAAGTTGTCTTTTTATACGATATGATGAATGGAAAACAGGAGGAACTAAAAAGTCTGGTACATGAAATAGATACCCAGAAGGCAGAGTTTCAGAATGAGGCGGCTATAGAATACCAGAAGATGAAGGAGCAGGAGAAGATTTTGGACGAGATGAAAAAGAGCCTTGAAGTGGATTTTCTACAGTTCCAGTCTGAACAGAGGGATTTTCGGAAAGAATTTGAGAAGCTGCGGGAGGACTATGCTGCTTTAGCGGGAGAGATTACAAATTCCCTTGCTCATATGCAAAATGATTTTGACAGTGATTTTGATAAGGATTTTGAAGCGGAAATTATATCGGGAAATGCGGATTCTGTGGATGATGAATTAGATGATGATTTTAGTAAGCTGTTAGAAGAAACTTCATCTAACGATTTATCTGTGGATGAGCCGGTACCGCCTTTTGAAGATTCTGTAGATGAAGAGTCGACAGAAGAGTTTTCTTTCGACAGTTCTGTATTTGATGCAGAAATTGCCCGGATTGAGGAAGAGGAGACAAAGGCACAGGAGGCTGTTGCAGATACAGATG
>CANRVD010000024.1 GCA_947643145.1 uncultured bacterium
TCTGCGTCAAACTATCCAAAACTTAATTTTCGTTGTACTAGCATCAAAACATATTATATGAAGCAAAAGCAACTTCTTATAATCGATTTACGGTACAAAAAGAATGCCTTTTATCGAAAATTGCGCTGCAATTTTCGATAAGTGATATTACCAACCATTATAGTAAGAGGTCTTTCCTTTGTCAAACAGGAAAGACCTCTTATCCAGACTTTTCATAAATATAAAGTTTCTATCTGTCGGATTTTCGAATGTAATATACAATCCCCGGAAGCATATAAATAGTAGCAGGAGAATTTCTTTCCAGAAAATCTTCCATATCCCCATCCATCTGTTCCAGTATGTCTGCCAGTGTATCTCCCGGCTGTACTACATATTTTTCCCATTTCATACCTGCCGTATTCCCATGCACTTCCTCCGGCTGCATTTCCCGATACCTCTCCTCTAACAGTTCCTTCATCCTGTCATCCCGGTCATTATCATCTTCCCGGTCGTCGTCATCCCGGTCATCGTCGTCGTCATCTCTGTCGTCATCGTCCCTGCCTCCATTTGGACGGGGCATGCCGCTGATTGGATATGGCGCCATTTGTCCCGGAGCCGCCGGAACACAGACGGTATCTCCTACCTGCAGGTTAAATACATCTACATATGGATTTGCCCGCAGAAGAATCGCCAGCGGTACATTGTACTTCCGGCTGATTTCATAAAGTGTATCACCCTTTTTGATGGTATGGGTAACACCATCGCAATATTCAAAATTCATCTGACTCATTTCCATCACTTTTTTCTTTAATATATTCGGAAGATGTTCAGATGGTTCCCCTTCTGACAAAAACTTTCCAGTATATGAATGACCGAAAGGTTACGGTTCACTCCTTGACCATTAACACTGGAAGTTATTACAACCCAGACTTTTCGTCATTTTTCTTGCATTCCAAAAAAACTTGTCATATAATAGGGCATTATGACGAGTTTTGTATAAATCCTTTACGCATGAAGCAGCGTAGAAATGAGGTAAAATATGAAATTAAAGTATAATGCACTTGGAATTGATATTGGTTCTACCACAGTAAAAATTGCGATCCTTAACCAGAAAGGAGATATCATTTTTTCTGATTATCAGCGACATTATGCAAATATACAGGAAACTTTATCATCCATTATAGATGATGCTTACAATGAATTAGGCGATTTACCAGTCGCCCCTATGATTACCGGCTCCGGTGGACTGACCCTTTCCAAACATCTGGAAATCCCATTTGTACAGGAAGTAGTTGCTGTTGCAACCTCTTTAAAAGACTTTGCACCGCATACGGACGTCGCAATTGAACTTGGTGGCGAAGATGCCAAAATCATATATTTTACCGGTGGAATTGACCAGCGCATGAACGGAATCTGCGCAGGCGGTACCGGTTCTTTTATTGACCAGATGGCAACCCTGTTAAAAACAGATGCTGCCGGATTAAATGAATATGCTAAAAATTATGAGGCTATCTATCCGATTGCCGCACGCTGCGGTGTATTTGCAAAATCAGATATCCAGCCTCTGATTAACGAAGGGGCTACAAAGGAAGATTTATCCGCCTCCATTTTTCAGGCTGTTGTAAACCAGACAATCAGCGGACTTGCCTGTGGCAAACCAATACGCGGAAATGTTGCCTTTTTGGGCGGCCCTCTGCATTTTCTGACTCAGCTCCGTCAGGCGTTTATCAAAACCTTAAACCTGTCGGGCGAGCAGATTATCGCACCAGAGCATTCCCATCTGTTTGCCGCTTCTGGTGCTGCCATGAATGCAAAAGAGGACTGCCAGACTTCGCTTGGCAGCCTTTCTGGAAAGCTTACATCAGAAATCCATATGGAATTTGAAGTAACACGTATGGAACCACTTTTTAAAAATGAAGAGGAATATAACAAATTCCTTGCAGATCATTCTAAAAAGAATGTGAAAAAGGGAGACTTTGCAAATTATAAAGGAAATCTCTTTCTTGGAATTGACGCCGGTTCTACTACAACAAAAGTAGCTTTGATTGGTGAGGACGGCTCTTTGCTGTATTCCTTCTACAACAGCAACAACGGAAGCCCGCTCAAAACCTCTCTGAAAGCGATTAAAGAAATCTATTCCAAGATGCCGGAAGGAGCTAAAATTGTCCGCTCCTGCTCCACCGGATACGGTGAGGCACTGATTAAGGCTGCCCTGCTGTTAGATGAAGGGGAAGTTGAGACAGTAGCCCATTACAACGCCGCCGCATTCTTTGAACCAGAAGTAGACTGTATTTTGGATATCGGCGGACAGGATATGAAGTGCATAAAAATCAAAAACCAGACGGTTGACAAGGTACAGCTTAATGAAGCCTGCTCTTCCGGCTGCGGTTCTTTTATTGAAACCTTTGCCAAATCACTGAATTATGAAGTGGCTGATTTTGCAAAAGTGGCGCTCTATGCCGAAAATCCAATTGACCTCGGTTCCCGTTGCACCGTTTTCATGAATTCCAAGGTGAAACAGGCACAGAAAGAAGGAGCCAGTGTCGCGGATATTTCTGCTGGCCTTGCCTACTCCGTTATAAAAAACGCCCTGTTAAAAGTAATCAAACTCACTGACCCGAAAGACCTTGGAGAAAAAGTTGTTGTTCAGGGTGGAACGTTCTATAATGATGCTGTTTTACGAAGTTTTGAACGTATCTCTGGCTGCAATGCCGTACGTCCTGATATTGCCGGAATCATGGGTGCTTTTGGTGCTGCCCTGATTGCCCGTGACCATTATAACGGCCAGCCGACCACCATGCTTTCCATTGATGAAATCAATGAACTGCGTTTTGAAACTTCCATGACACGCTGTAAAGGCTGTACCAACCACTGTCTTTTAACCATCAACCGTTTTACCGGCGGCAGGCAGTTTATTTCCGGTAACCGCTGTGAACGTGGTATTGGAAAACAGAAAAATGAACAGAACATACCAAACCTTTTTGCATATAAGAACAAACGGCTTTTCTCCCACTATATTCCATTGGAAGCAAACGACGCTCCAAGAGGAGTTGTTGGAATTCCGCGTGTTTTGAATATGTATGAAAATTATCCATTCTGGTTTACCTTTTTTACAAAGCTAGGCTACCGTGTTGTTTTATCACCAGAGTCCAGCCGTAAAATATATGAGCTTGGTATTGAGTCCATCCCAAGTGAATCAGAATGTTACCCTGCAAAACTTGCCCACGGCCATGTAACATGGCTTGTTCGTCAGGGAATTCCATATATTTTCTATCCTTGCGTTCCATATGAACGGACCGAAGTAAAAGACGCAAATAACCACTATAACTGTCCGATTGTTACCTCATATGGTGAAAATATTAAGAATAATATGGAAGAGCTGCGTGACAGCAGCATTATATATCAGAATCCATTCCTTTCTCTGGAAAGCGAAGAAATTCTCACAAAGAGACTTTGCGAATACTTCTCTGCCGAAAATCATATTCCTGTCACTGACATTAAAGCTGCTGCTGCTGCCGGCTGGCAGGAAATGCAGGCAGTCCGTCAGGATATCACAGCTAAAGGCAAAGAAGTCCTTGCTTATATGGAGAAGAATGACTGTCATGGTATTGTACTTTCCGGCAGACCTTACCACATTGACCCAGAAATCAATCATGGTATTCCTGAAATGATTACCTCTTTTGGCGTGGCTGTTCTGACAGAAGACAGTATTTCCGATTTAGGAACGGTTGACCGCCCGACCATCGTTATGGACCAGTGGATGTATCACTCCCGCCTCTACCGTGCTGCCTCCTTTGTCAGCACCAGAAAAGATTTGGATTTGGTGCAGCTCAATTCTTTTGGCTGCGGTCTTGATGCAGTAACAACTGACCAGGTAAGCGATATCTTAACATTGCAGAACAAAATATATACGGTTCTAAAAATTGATGAAGTAAATAATCTTGGTGCAGCACGTATCCGCATCCGTTCCCTGCTTGCTGCAGTACGCGAAAGGAAACGTAAAAACCTTCTTCCTGTAAATACTGATACCGCACACCGCCGTGTAGTATTTACAAAGGAAATGCGAGAAAACTATACAATTTTAGTTCCGCAAATGTCGCCAATCCATTTTGAAATTTTGGAGCCGGCATTAAAATCCTGCGGATACCATCTCGAAGTGTTGCCAAGCACACCGGAGTGTTTGGATTTTGGGTTAAAATATGTAAACAATGATGCCTGCTATCCTTCCCTTCTGGTAGTCGGCCAGTTTATGCAGGCGCTTCTTTCCGGAAAATATGATTTAGACAAAGTAGCCTTAATCATTACACAGACCGGCGGTGGCTGCCGTGCTACAAACTATATCGGATTTATCCGCCGTGCTTTGGAAAAAGCAGGAATGGGCCAGATTCCTGTAATTTCCCTGAGTGCAGGAATCGAAAAAAACCCTGGCTTTAAACTGAATTTGAAGCTGGCCAAAAAAGCAATTCAGGCACTAATCTATGGCGATGTGTTTATGCGTGTGCTCTACCGAACCAGACCATATGAAACAGTTCCAGGCTCTGCAAACCTGCTTCATCAGAAGTGGCTTTCCATTGTACAGAAAGCCGTTACGCGTGGAAACAAAGCCGAATTTAAGAAAAATATACAAAATATTGTAAAAGAGTTTGACGAGCTTCCATTAAAAGATATTAAGAAGCCGCGGGTAGGCATTGTCGGTGAAATTTTAGTAAAATTCCTGCCGCTCGCCAATAATAATCTCGTTGAACTTTTAGAAGCAGAAGGTGCAGAAGCTGTCTGCCCTGATTTAATTGACTTTTTTATGTACTCTCTCTACAATGCAAACTTTCAGGCAGAGTACCTTGGCAAAAAGAAATCCAGTGCAGTCATTAATAACACTCTGATTTCTTATCTGGAAAATTACCGGAAAGTAGCAAAGAATGCATTCGAAGCCAGCAGCCGTTTTGAACCTCCAGTTCCAATCCAAACGTTGGCAAAGTATGCTTCTCCTATTGTTTCCTGTGGAAACCAGACTGGTGAGGGATGGTTCCTGACAGGAGAAATGATTGAACTGATTCACTCCGGAGTACCAAATATTGTCTGCGCGCAGCCATTTGGCTGCCTGCCAAACCACGTAGTCGGCAAAGGAGTTATTAAAGAACTGCGCCACCAGTACGCCGACACCAATATTGTTGCCGTGGACTATGATCCGGGTGCCAGCGAGGTAAATCAGTTAAACCGCATCAAGCTTATGCTTTCAACGGCAGCTAAGAATCTAGAAGAGGCACAGGGATAACAACGGAGGTTTTTATGAAAATACTGGTTTATCGTTGGGACATCTACCCTTATGATGATATTATCCAAACCTTAACAAAGCAGGGACATCTTGTAGATGTCCTTGCTTTTCCTATCTCCAACCATATAAGCGATGCCCCTTTTGAGGCTGCTCTCCGCCAAAAACTGCAAAATGGCTATGATTTGGTTTTTTCTATGAATTATTATACGGTAATTGCCATTGTCTGTGAGAAATATAAACTTCCTTATGCCTCCTGGACCTGTGATTCTCCGCTTTTAAGCCTTAAACACCCTTCCGTCCTCTCACCCTATAATTATATTTTCCTTTTTGACTCTAAAGAATACCTGTCGCTTCTGCAAAGAGAAGTTCCTCATGCCTACTATCTGCCTCTCGCCGGTATGGAACAGGCTCAGGATTTATCCATGAACCCGGATTTCTTCTGGTATGATATCTCCTTTGTTGGCAATCTCTATGATAAAAACCGCTATGAGGAAATGTGCTATTATCTCCCGGAATATCTCTGCGGCTACATGGATGCCGCGATTGAGGCCCAAAAGAATGTATCCGGCGGCAATCTTTTTCCAAAGATGTTAAATGACGAAATTTTAGCGGATTTATCCCGTTATGTCAATGTGGTAAACGGAGTTTCTGACTTTGGCGAGCTGCGGATGCATTTTGCAACTGCCGTACTTTCCTATAAAACAGCCGCTGATATCCGTACTGACGCCCTAAATCTCCTCGCGGGAACATACGATACCCACCTTTTTACGACCAGTCAGGGAGAACGTCTGGAACATGTCACCATGCACCCTGCTGTTTCCTACCATACCGAAATGCCAAAGGTATTTTTCCATTCCAAAATCAACCTAAATTTTACGATTCCAAATATTGAAAATGGAATTCCCCTGCGGGTTTTTGACATTCTGTCAAGCGGTGGTTTCCTGCTTACAGACTACCGTGAAGAGATATGCAGACAATTTGAAAATGGAGTGGACCTTGTTATTTTTGACGGTTTTCAGGATTTAACAGATAAAACAGAATACTATCTTTCCCATCCCAAAGAACGGATGCAGATTGCCAAAAACGGACAAAAAAAAGTGCAGCAGCTTCACCGTTATGACACAAGGCTGGCAAAGATACTGCAAACAATACAGGACAACCGCATGAAATCCATGTAACATTTCAAGCAATTGCCCTATATACAATCTATCAATCCTTAAAATAATTTTGGTCAAAGCCCGTCATTTTCTTTTCATCCGGGCTTTCCTCCTGCGGATGCCAAGGCGTCTCTGCAGGGTTGATTCCCATATTTTCATGGAAATTCTCCCTAGGCTGTTGCCTTACAGGATTCACGGCAGGATTTTGCTCCATTCCATATACATCTTTTTTCTGATTTTCTACCGATGCACTTACAGCCTGCTGATAATCATATGCACGAAATATCGGATTTCCTGTTACAAAATATTCTTTCTTCGACATATTCCAAATCAGAAATGCGATTGACAGACCAAGCACCAGTGTTACTGCAAGACCACCCTCTGCACCAAACGCTCCGCCATTTATCCACTGCCTGTCAGCCGCCAGTTCCGATGTAAACAAAGAAGGCTGCTGCCGCAGGCCGCTTACCTGAATCCCCAAAATATTTCCCTGCACAAAGTTCCATATACTATGAACAGCTCCGACAATCCATATATTTTCACAACGTACCATTAAAAGTCCCATAAAAATCCCAAAAAGAAACAAATTCAAAAATGCCAGAAAACCAACTCCTGCATTCATTCCATGCAAGGCTGCAAAAAACGCGGCACTTAATATAACAGAATATGATATGCTGTAACGCCTGCTAAGAGATACCATTAGATACCCTCTGCAAATAACCTCCTCCGCCATTCCCTGTATCAGATAGCCGACAAAAAACGCGGCACAGTACAGGATACTGAAGTTGCCGGAAGCTTCCCCTCTAAATTCCACACTGCCGGTAAGTACCATAAGGGCATACGCCACAAGAAACATAAACGCGCCAATAGCAATCCCCTTCCCATATTCTATCATAAAACCTTTCTTTCGAAACCCCATGGAAACTGCCTTTCTCTTCTCAAAAATACGACAGTACAAAATGAAAACAACAATCAGTCCAGCCTCTAAAATCAGTGTAAGCACAGTAATCCAGTCCGGCAGATTCATGGTTATTTGCATCACCTGTTCAAAATCAATAGAATTGCTTACAAGCATGGACATATATTCTTTATTTGTCAATAAATACACCACTAAAAAGGGTATCTGCAATATACTGACAACCAGCTCGCCTATCAAAAATACAAGCAATGCAATCAAAATTTCCAACACTGCTATATGACCTTTGGCTGTCATAGCTGACTTCATAAATTCTGGTTTTTTAATATCTTTCATTGTCTTCCTCTTTTCTAGAACTATCCACAATATTACTTTTATAACATAATGCAACGGTTCGCTTTCTTCTTTTGCTCCTGACATTATAATGTTATACAGTTTAACATACTTTATCTAATTTCTCACCTTAATTTTTTCTGAAAAAAACTCATTTGTTATCTATTGTATAACAAATGATATATTCTGGTTTATTTAACTTTATTTTGCAAATTGGTATCCTAAATATAAAGTTAAAAACAGCACAAAAATTTACACCAGCAAGTCAAATACCCCGCTGCAAGCAACGAGGTATTTGACCCACGAAACAACCGCCAAATGCGAGTTTACTCGCGCTTGACACGTTGCTTCGTGGAAATTAATATCTTAAAAACGAGGGATACTATGAACCGAAAACAAGTTGGAAAAAATATACGAAACAGACGAAAAGAATTAAAAATGACACAGGCAGATCTGGCAGACAAAGCACATTTTTCTGTTATTCATGTATCACATATAGAAAACGGTACCGTTAATATGTCATTAGAAGCACTTCTTGCTATCTGCCATGCCCTGCGTATTACGCCAAATGATATTTTACTTGGAGAATACCTTTATAACTCTGTGGAAGATATGGTATTTCGTGAACCTTCCAATCATTTAAACTATGATGATAAAATTCTTTTGCAAAGAATCTTTGGTTTTATGGAAGAACGACGGACAAAAGAAGATAGTTAGGTGCGAAGTCTTGCATGGCAAGGTGTTACCATGCAAGACTTCGCACCTCATTATTGCCCCACTGTTATATGTGCGCTTTTATCCTTGTCATTTTTATTCTCCAAAGTACTTCCATAAATAAACTTCTGCATCTGACTGACATTTTCATCTAACGGACTGGCAAGTATAACAGACATACCGCGTACACGTGTGATTTTATAACAGCCCTCCACCGGAACATTTAAGGTCTTTAACTTTGGGTTTTTATCACGTACCGTAACCCCTGCTGTCAGGTAATTAATCACATCCGCCTTTTTGATATTTGTAGTAAGAAGCGGCAAAATATCAGGAATCATGGCAATCAGCTCCAAAGTTGATTTTTTCATCATCTTGTTATAAATAGCCGTCATAACGGTGCGATGTCGGAGTGTTCTTGCAAAATCCCCTACATTACCGTCTTTACTTACATAACGGACACGGGAATATCCAAGCGCCTGGTTTCCATTCATATGGTTTGTACCAACATGCAGCGTATGGTTTGCCCGATTAGAAATGTAGTTTGTGCTGTTCAGATAGCGTACCTCTTCTTCTGACAAATCAATATCGATTCCGCCAATTGCATCGATTATCTTTTGAAACGAATCAAAATTTACAAGCACATAACCGTCCACTTCTATTCCAAAATTATTTTTAATGGTTGCAACCAGTGTTTTCATGCCGCCATTGTGATATGCCGCATTAATCTTATTATCGCTGAATTCTGGAATTGAAACATACGTATCACGCATAATAGACGTCAGGCAGAGCTTGTTATCCTTTTGATTGATTGTCGCAATCATAATACTGTCTGTACGGCCCCGATAATCATTAATCGCCTCTTCCCCGCAAATCAGAATATTGATAACGGAAGAATTCTTTTTTGCGGCTGATGCGCTGTCTAACTGAATGGTAGACGGATCTACTTCCTTCAGATTTCCCAAATTCTCATCCTCATCAAAAAATTCTTCCTGTTTCTCAACCACCTCATCATCTGACTGGATAGTCATCTGATTATAATAGTAATCAAAAACGGCATAACCACTAATTCCAATTACCATAACCACTAATACAGCTCCAATCAGGATCTTTCCCCATAATGGAAGCTTTCGCCTTGTACCTTCTTTTTTTTCCATACGTTTTTTACCCCTATACTTTAGTTTTTAAAACTGTGGATTGGTGCCGGTATTCTTCCGCCACGGTTAATAAATGCACTGCAGTCGAACTGGTTTACCGGCATAATCGGCGCATACCCAAGTAAGCCTCCAAATTCAACGATTTCTCCTACATCCTTTCCAATTACCGGAATCAAGCGGACTGCTGTTGTCTTTTGATTTACCATTCCGATTGCCATCTCATCCGCTATAATTCCCGAAATTGTCGCCTGCTTTGTATTCCCTGGAATTGCAATCATATCCAGCCCGACAGAGCAGACACAGGTCATCGCCTCTAATTTTTCCAAAGTCAGCGCGCCGTCCGTAACCGCATTTATCATACCCTGGTCTTCACTGACAGGTATAAAGGCACCGCTCAGCCCGCCTACATAGGAAGATGCCATAACGCCACCTTTCTTAACCTGATCATTTAGAAGTGCAAGAGCGGCAGTTGTTCCCGGCGCTCCGGCACGCTGAAGGCCCATTTCTTCAAAAATATCAGCAATGCTGTCACCAATCGCAGGAGTTGGTGCCAGCGACAAGTCAATGATTCCAAATGGAATTCCCAGTCTTTTGGAAGCCTCCCTTGCCACCAACTGTCCGACACGTGTAATCTTAAATGCCGTCTTCTTTATCTTTTCACAAAGCTGTCCAAAATCTGCTTCCTGTACAGATTCCAGCGCTTTACGCATAACTCCCGGTCCGCTGACGCCTACATTGATAATTTCATCTGCTTCCGTCACACCATGAAACGCACCCGCCATAAAAGGATTATCATCCGGCGCATTACAGAAAACAACCAGTTTCGCACAGCCAATGCTGTCCTTCTCCTTTGTCTTTTCCGCTGTTTCCAAAATGATTTCTCCCATCATTTTGACCGCATCCATATTCAGACCTGTTTTGGTAGAACCCATATTAACGGAACTGCATACAAAATCCGTCCCTGCAAGCGCTTGTGGAATCGACCTAATAAGCAGTTCATCGCTTTTTGTCATTCCTTTTGATACCAGCGCACTGTAACCGCCAATAAAATTGACACCTGTCGTTTTGGCCGCCCGGTCAAGAGTATGTGCTATCTTTACAAAATCCTCCGGCGTTTTACAGGCCGCCCCGCCTACCAAGGCAATCGGAGTAACGGAAATCCTTTTATTTACAATAGGAATACCATATTCTTTTTCAATGGCCTGTCCAGTCGATACTAAATCCTTCGCCGTCGTAGTAATCCTTTCATAAATCTTATCGCAAAGCCTGTCTATATCAGTATCAATACAATTTAACAGGCTGATTCCCAAAGTGATTGTACGGACATCCAGATTCTCCTTTTCAATCATCTCATTGGTTTCCAAAACCTCATATATGTTAATCATAATGTATCATTTCCCTTCTATTAGATTCTATGCATTTTATCAAAAATGTCTTCTCTTTGGGCTTTTACAATACATCCCATCTCTTCACCTAACTTTTCCAGCTCGTCTACCATAGTTCCAAATTCCGTTTTGCTGGCAGCCACATCCACAATCATCATCATATTAAAGAATCCGTCTACAATCGTCTGGGAAATATCCAGAATATTAATCTGATTGTCTGCTAAATACGTACAAGTCTTTGCAATAATGCCTACACTGTCTTTTCCTACTACGGTAATTACTGTTTTTTTCATAGTCAAATTCCTCATTTCTGCACACTTTTTTAGTTTATTTTTTGTCCAGTGTACCGGACATTACAGGACTACTACCGGTGACGGTTTATCCCTCTCTGCAACCATTAATTCAAAAGGAAGCTTATTTGTCCCCATTTCCTCCCATATCTGGCACTTTACTGCTTCATATGCCAACTGTGGATAATTATTTTCTTTTGACAAATGCGCTAAAAATGCATAACGCAGTCTTTTTTGGGATAAACGGCATAAAAGCCTGCCGGATGCCTCATTGGATAAATGCCCTCTGTCGCTTAAAATTCTCCGCTTCAGCGGGTAAGGATACTTTCCTGCTTCTAACATGCTGATATCGTGATTCGCCTCCAAAAGCAGAATATCACTTCCTGATAAATGGTCAATTATGTAATCATCAAACATCCCCAAATCCGTTGCCATTCCAAGCTTATGCCCTGCGCTTTCTACATTGTAGCATACCGGTTCTGCCGCATCATGGGACATCCGAAACGGTGTGATTTTCAAACCGCCAATTCCAACCGGCCTGTCAGCATGTACCTGATACAGCTTTTCCCTACGGATAACACCCTGCTTATCTTTCATGCAGATCCCATCCAGTGTTCCACCGGTAGCAAATACCGGGGTTCCAAACATCTTGACCATCATATGAATTCCCTGAATGTGATCCGAATGCTCATGTGTTACAAAAATTGCATCCAACTGCTGCGGCTCTACGCCAATCTGGGCAAGTCCCTCAACAATCCGCTTCCTGCTAATCCCTGCATCAATTAAGATATGATTTTTTCCGTCGCCAGCGTAAATACAATTTCCACTGCTTCCACTGGCAATACTGCAAACTTTCATCTCTATTTTTTCTCCAATCCCTGTTTTTGCCTGTACACTAACCAACCCACTCAATCCTTACAACATCCCCTGGCTCAATGGGATGTGTAAAGTCACAATGCTCTCCATTTATGGAAAGTTCAAGATGGTCACCATGAGGAACAGAGGTATCTACCGGATAAAAGTCAAGTACATCTACTAAAATATAATTTGCCTTATTCTTAAGAATAACGGCATCTCCGTTTACTGTAATGGAAATGTTTCTGATGCCGCCTGTATATACTTCTCTTTTTGGTGCCGCTTTCTCTTCCGTACCATCTTCTGCCGGTTTCATCTCTCCTGCCGCTTCCGCTTCTATGCCACTCTCAGATGGCTTATTCCTTTCTGCTGCCTTTTCCGCCGTTTCTTCTACCGGTCCCTCCTCTGGTTCTGCCGCAGGTATTTCCTGCTGTGATACAAAAGTCTCCCCAAGATAAGAAGAAGGAATCTGCTCCTCCACATCACAGAGAATAGAGAAGTTATCATATACCTTCGTGTCCATATCTGCTGGTGTATTATTTACAAAAAGATTCTCATACTGAATAATGTCCATAAACTCCAATACCTGCTTCAAGGTATAGTAATTTAAAATTTCAATCTTATCCTGATCCTTGATGCTGTAAAATTCAGATACCAGCTCATCATTTACAGATACAAAACGGGCACAGGTGATTTTCTTTCCATTAAAATAGAAATTTAATGTTGCCTTTAATTCCGGCAGCTTATCCACTGTAATCTCTGCTGCCATTCCCTTTGTGGAAGAACGGATTTCTATTTTATCATTTGATTCAATCGGAGTATTAATCCCCGTCACTTTCCCATTAATCTCAATAACAGCAGCTTCTCCCGCATCTCCACGCACCATACGTTTCTCACCGTTCACATAATAGGTTAGGGAATCGCCGCGCTGTGGAAAAAGCTCTTCATTTGGAAAACCGACCTGCATTGCGGCATCCATAATTGTCAGCTTATTATTATCATATAATTTGATTCGTTCTCCATTTACGGTTACAAAAATAAAATTATTCTTCTGCTCATAATAATTCAGGCAGATACCAATTGGTGTAACCAAAAGCGAATCAACATTGATACCATCCTGTAAAAATCTAACGTTTCTAAGCACTTCTGAACCACGCAGGGCCACACGCTCTTTTTGGATTCCCTGATATTCGGCCAGTTTTTCCGTAAACCCGCTCACCTTACCGCCGCCGCCGACGACAAAAATAGCACTGACTGGCTTTCCGCCGTTTAACTCCATAATTTTATCGGATACACTTTTCGTAATGGATTGTATTGTTTCATCAATAGAGGAAATAAGCACTTCCGAGGAAATCTTCTGTGGAAGTCCCATAATATCAAAATATGTCACCTCCTCCTGACTTGTACTGGCACATTTCATCCGGTCTGCCTCTGTAAAATCTGTCAGATACTGTATTGCAATCGCCTCTGTCAGCTCATCTCCCGCACTTGGAATCATGCCATAGGCTACAATACTTCCATCTCTTGTAATCGAAATATCGGATGTACCAGCTCCCACATCCACCAAAGCAAGATTTAACAATCTGTACTTTTCAGGAATTGCCACATTAATCGCCGCAATCGGCTCCAAAGTCAGATTGGCAACAAACAGCCCGGCACGCTCTACTGCCGCATATAAACCATCAACAACCTCATCTGGTAAAAAAGTCGCAATTAATTCCGTGCGAATGTCAGTACACTTATGTCCTTCTAGATTAGAAATCGGATAATCATTTTGATAATATTGCTTTACGGAATAACCAACACAATAAAATTTCAAATCGTCAGACTGTTTACTCTGCCGCAGACTCTCATATGCCTTTTCTACGGCTAACATATTTAAAGAATAAATCTGATCATTTGTTACTACATTTTCTGCGTTAAAATGCATATCAGCCGTTGCTTCCATTGTTTTTAACACCCGTCCAGCCGCGGCAATACATACTTCCGTATAATGGCGTCCTGTCATCTCCTCCAGCCTTCGGTGGATTTTCCCTATTGTTTCTGACACCTGGCCAATATCATGAATCTGTCCATCAATCATGGCTCTGGTTTCATGCTCTATGGAAACCTGTGCCACCACAATAAATCCTCTGGTACTATTCTTATATCCAACCGTACCAACAATACTTCTGGTTCCAATATCCAAACCAAACACCAGGTTTTCCGGAACACCTGTCATATCTATCTGTGTATCTTTTACCTTGCTTGTAACCGAATCCATTTCTGGGAAACCTCCTTGACTATCGTGTACTTCTTAATTTAAGACACCTTACCACATTGCATTGTAGCACAAAACCGCCTATCTATGCAACCTTTGACCATCTTTTTGATATATGCTATACTATATGGAATGATTAAGGAATCGGAGGAACAATGAAACGTATGAAAACAAACGAATCTACAGAAAATTATCTGGAAACCATATTGATACTCAGCCAAAAGCTTCCTGTTGTCCGTTCTGTTGATATAGCAAATGAACTTGGTTTCAAAAAACCAAGCGTCAGCATTGCCATGAAAAACCTGAAAGAAAAAAATTATATTACCGTTATGGAGCAGGGTTATATTTTCTTAACCGATAGCGGAAGAGAAATTGCTGAAATGATTTATGAACGCCATGAGTTCTTAACAGACTGGCTTACCAGTCTCGGTGTTGATGCACAAATCGCAGCAGAGGATGCCTGCCGCATTGAGCATGTTATCAGTAAAGAAAGCTTCGAAGCAATCAAAAATCATGTCAAAAAGGTTTGAAGTTTCACTAATGCATAAAAGAACCACACTAAGTGAAACTAAAACAAACCTAAAAAGAACGCAAAATCAGCGTTCTTCATATCAAATACCTATGCAGTTCCCATATAGGATAATAAGCGAATAGTTTTAAAACTATCCGCTTATTCTGTGAAATTTAAGCCAATACAATATACTATGCATGGATAAATTTTATAATATCTTCTTTTGGCTGTGCACCAATTGTTGTATCTACTACCTTACCATCTTTTAAAAGAACCATGGTAGGAATACTCATAACCTGAAACTGACGCGCCAGTTCCTGCTCTTCATCCACATTTACCTTGGCAAACTTCACATCTGCTATTTCTTCTGCAAGTTCTTCTACCATTGGACCTACCATCTGGCAAGGGCCGCACCAGCTCGCCCAAAAGTCAATAAATACCGGCTTATCGGATTTTAGAACCTCAGTTTCAAAATTGCCCTTTGTCACATGAATTACTGCCATAACAAAACCTCCCTTCTCAAGTTTATTATCTCCCAATAGGAAAAATTCACTCTGTCAATATTTTTCCACTATTGTCTTACTTTTATATGCGTTTCACGAAGCTGCATCTCCGAAACCTCTCCAGGCGCTCCACACATCAAATCCTGTGCATTGCCATTCATTGGGAATGGAATCACCTCACGTATATTTTCCTCATTGCGAAGAAGCATAATCATACGGTCCACACCAGGAGCCATACCTGCATGAGGCGGCGCACCAAACTGAAATGCATTATACAAGGCACCAAACTTCTTCTGCAAATCCTCCTCCGTATAACCCGCAATCTCAAATGCTTTTACCATAATATCCAAATCATGGTTACGGACTGCCCCCGACGACAATTCAACACCATTACATACAATATCATACTGGTAAGCAAGAATCTCTTCCGGTTTTTTAGTAATAAGCGCTTCTAAACCGCCCTGCGGCATAGAGAACGGATTGTGGGTAAAGATATATTTCTTTTCCTCATTATCATATTCATACATCGGAAAATCATTAATAAAACAGAAACGATATGCATTTTTTTCCAGCAAATCAAGACGCTCGCCAAGCTCCGTACGAATCTGCCCGGCATACAAAGCCGCCTGCTCTTCCCTGTCTGCAATGAAGAAAATAGTATCCCCAGCTTCCAGTCCTGCAATATCCTTAATCTCTGTTTTCATATCATCTGGAATAAACTTATCAATCGGACCTTTATACGTCATATCTTCCTTTACTTCCAGATAACCAAGCCCTCCCATTCCAATAGACTGCGCAAATTTTAACAGCTTTTCATGAAAACCTTTTGACATATCAGCATGTACCTTAATTGCACGGACAGTCTTGCCATGAAATGGCTTAAACGTACATCTCTGGAAAAAGTCTGTTACATCTACAATCCGAAGCGGGTTACGAAGATCCGGCTTATCTGTTCCAAACTCTAACATTGCCTGCCTATATCCAATCACCGGATAAGGCGCCTGAGTTACCTCATATCCTTCCGGCGCAAACTTTTCAAATGCAGCCGTTAACACTTCTTCTCCCGCACGGAATACATCTTCCTGTGTCGCAAAGCTCATCTCAAAATCAAGCTGGTAAAACTCTCCCGGCGAACGGTCAGCTCTTGCATCTTCATCCCGGAAGCAAGGAGCAATCTGAAAATATTTATCAAAGCCAGACACCATAAGAAGCTGCTTATACTGCTGTGGAGCCTGTGGCAACGCATAAAATTTCCCTTTGAACTTACGGGAAGGCACAATATAATCTCTTGCCCCTTCCGGTGAAGAAGCACACAGAATTGGTGTCTGAATTTCTAAAAATCCCATTTCTGTCATCTTCTGACGCAGAAAACTGATTACATTTGAACGGAAAAGCATATTGTCCCGTACTTTTGGATTTCGAAGATCCAGATAACGGTATTTTAATCGGACATCTTCACGCGTCTCTTTTGATGTTATTATTTCAAAAGGAAGCTGCTTGTATACACGTCCTAAAATTTCAACCTTATGTGCTTCCAATTCAATCGTTCCGGTAGGAATCTTAGGATTATATGTTTCTTCATCACGAATCTGGATGATACCTTCCACGCTGATACATTCTTCCTTGGAAATTCCTTCCAATAACCCGGTATCTCTCATGACAACCTGCATAATGCCATACATATCACGCAAATCTACAAAAGAAACACCGCCATGGTCGCGGATATTTTCTACCCAGCCTGCAATTTTAATCTTTTTATCAACATCACTTTCACTGATTTTATCTAATGTCCTTTCACGATATCTGTTGGATGTGTCCATGTTTAACCTCCTGCTATATGATTGTTTGTTAACTAAAGTTACTATTCCGGCTGGTTTTACACATGATGCTTAGAATAACCGTGAATAGAATCTTTTTCAGCATGCCGCTGCATTTCGAGCAGTTTCCTAAAAGATTAAGGTGTCAAAAGGGAATGTCAGCACATTTCTCTAACAAAAATCGCTTTGTGATTTTTGTTGCAGGAACGCTTTGCGTTCCTTTACCACTACTCTGTCGCAAACTTTCTTATGCGTAAAAAAAGTCCGCCCCAAACATTTTTGTTCAGGACGAACTTATATTAGTTAAGTCCGCGGTACCACCCGAATTACTGTCATCCAGTCACTCAATCGTTCCTTTTCCCATTCAAAAAGAAACTCTGCTGCTTATCGCACAGCCTACGGCGCACCTACTAAACATTTTGAAACAAAAAAGGAGCATCATGCTTCGCAGCATTTTTGCTGTCACAGATAATGCTTTCAAAATCCGTTCAGATTGCAGCTGATAAAGTGTTATTCACATTAATTCACTCTATGAAGTTCCCACTATCCTTCACTCACTGGAAGCGATAATTAATGCTACTTCTCTTCGTCATCGCTATTTTAAGAATTATATCTTACTCTTTTTTACTTGTCAAGCCAAAAACTTTTATATGACATCTACTTTGTTACTGTTCAGTTACCATTCACACCCTTGCCAGATTCGAGAATTTTTGACAAATTTTTACGTTCAAAATCCGAGTTTACCAGCGCCATTTTGCATAATTTTTGCAAAATGTATGCATTCAGCGTCAAAAACGCTGCTTTAAATAATTGCCTTTCGAAGCTCCTCTTTACGCTCCAGTCGGTCACGCATAATATCCTGCGCTTTAATAAACTCATCTACCAAATCTGGGTCAAACTGGTTTCCTCTGCCCTCAACAATAATCGCACATGCCTTTTCATGGCTAAACGGCTCTTTATAAGGCCTCTTTGAAGTCAAGGCATCATAGACATCCACAATACTCATAATTCTGGCCTCTAGCGGAATCTCCGTTCCACTGAGTCCTATTGGATAACCTTTTCCATCCCATCGCTCATGATGGTATAATGCCATATGTTCTGCAATTTTCAAAAATTCATTCTCAACAAAAGTCTTTCGAATCTTATGAAATGTCTGCCCACCAAGCTCTGAATGCGTTTTCATATATTCCATCTCTTTTTTTTCCAGAGATGTTTCCTTTCGCAGGACATTATCATCAATGCCAATCTTTCCAATATCATGCAGAGGTGCAGAACGGGTAGACAACTTAATAAACTCATCTGTCACTTCTTCCCTGTAAACCGGCACTGTTTTCAGATAACGGACAAATGCTTCATAGTATATAGATGTATTTTTCACATGACCGCCCGTTACACCGTCCCTGGATTCCACCAATTCAGCAAACCCGGCAGATAACATATCCTGTAGCCTTTCATTCTCTTCTACCTTCTGCTCTACTATTTTTTCCAAAGACTGCTGGTATTGTGCCAGCTCAAGCTGCGTCTCGATTCTGCGCTTCATAACTTCCGCTACAAAAGGCTTTCCGATAAAGTCCGCAGCACCCAAATCAAACCCTTTTACCTCACTCTTTGGGTCTGTCTCCGCAGTCAGAAAAATAACAGGAATACGCCGCAGCCTTCTGCTGGCCTTTAATTGTGTTATCATCTCATACCCGTCCATCTCCGGCATTACAATATCTAAAAGAATCAAATCTGGTATGACATTTTCAAGTACTGCAAACCCTTCCTTAGCGGACATTGCTTCATGGAGAATATATTCATCCTTTAACACATCTCTCGCTGTTGCCAAATTTAATTTGACATCATCTATCATTAAAATAGTTTTTTTCACGTAATTCCTCCACTTTTCTAAGAAATGGTAAATAAATTAGTTGACCAATTAATTATTTACCATTCCTTAGTTTCACTCTAAATAAGAACATTGATTTATCCTTTATTATAGCACCTCCCACAGAATATAACAATACTCAAACCGCTAAGAAAAGCCTTCTTTAATCTGGCACCTTAATTCTTGAATCCCTTCCTGACAGCAGGGCACAATAAATCCCTCCGCTAATCAGGGAAAAGATTACTGAAATTCCAAGTAAAACAATTCTGCCATCTATAAAAAAGCTAAGCGCTACAGTAACAACCATCAGAATCAGCTCCAAAAACATATTCACCAAAATCCCTAATGTTCCTGAAGCGCTCTGCTTTATTACTTCTGTTTCATTTTCCCACTGATACTTTTGAAAACAAAGGTTAAACCACATACCGATAACTGTCGAAAAGCTTATCATGGCAAAGGAAAGCAATAAGTACAGCAAAAATGTCAAAATATCAAACTGCAGGGTAATCCACAGGCAGATACTGCATACCAGTGCCGCCGGAAGTAAAAGAATGATATTAAATGCCATTTTGCCCTTTAATATCATTTTCCAGTCAATCGGAAGGCTCTGCAATATCCAGAGATTCTTTCCCTCCAGAGACAGCGAAACGCTTGTCGTGCAAGTCATTGACAGCAGCATCGTAAAGAAAAACGGAATCATATATTGGCAGAATTCGATGATTTCCTTTAACTGGGCATCCTCTTCCAAAGCGTTTCTGCCAACTACCAAACAGGCAACCGAAAGAATCACCGCAAACAGCATACCGATTCCAATATTAATCAAATAAGGCGCAGATGAAGTAAAACGACGCCATTCCTTATACACCAATGCCCCAAGAACAGTATGCCCTTTCTGCTTTTTCATATGATAGACTGCTCTTTTTCCTTTGCTCATCAGTGCAGTATTAATCGCACAGTATTTTCTTTCCACAAACACAATGAAAAGATAATAAACTCCAAACGACAATGCAATAAATCCCAAAAACGGTAATATTTTAAGCCTGTTGACTGCTGTATCAAAAAGGATGGTAACCGGATAAAAGCGATGCGGCATCCCCTTTGTTACATTTGCTATATCTTCCATTTTCTGAAAAAGTTCTTCTTCATTACCTGTCGTATTGAGAAAGAAATTAAATGCAAAAAGACAGCACATCAATGCCAAAATTAAAACAACCTGTATCACCACTTTAAAACGGGACTTTGAGCCAATTGCTGCCACAAGTGCCCCAAAAATAGATGCAGCAGTCATAGGAATTAACGGCGCAAACAACGCTGTAACCAGCCACATAACCACTATCAGCAGGGTTTCTGCTACTGAATGGACATCCGCCCACATCAGGTATGCGCTTCCCATCGGAATCATTACCCCAAGACTGAACAACAAGTCATTCAGATACATATAGATAAACTTGCTGGAAATCACCGTTTTTACAGATAACGGTAACGACATCAGCATATCATATTCCTGAAACGCAAAAAGATATGCATTTGCCTTTAGCAGGGAGAAGAAAAAGGTAATCATAGATACCGCAGCCAGCGCAAAGCCTGGAAGTACCTCTAGCATTCCCATTGCACCATAGCCGATTCCTATCATAAAACTCATTCCAACCACGATAACAGCAACGACAATCATGGCCACAAGCATAGCCACAGATGCATATCTTTTCTTTTTATCATTTCCATACCGAAGCTCATTCAGCCCGGATTGGTTTAAAAATTGTATTTTCAAGACAGTCCACAGCTTACTCTGCATTTTCTGTCACCTCCATAAATACATCTTCCAAAGACTGTTCTTTTACCAGCTCTTCCATTGCTCCAGCCGCCACAATGCTACCCTTTTTAATAATCACAATCTTATCACAAAGCTTTTGTGCCACTTCTAATACATGTGTCGAGAAAAAAATAGCACTTCCTTCCCCACACAGCTCCCTCATAATATTTTTTAATGTCAGTGCTGCTTTCGGGTCCAGTCCTACAAATGGCTCATCAAGTACCAGTAACTTCGGCTTATGAATCAGGGCAGAAATAATCGCTACCTTTTGTTTCATGCCATGAGAATAAGAAGAAATCAGACTTCCCAAATCGGAAGTAATTTCAAACATATCACCATATTTCTTAATTACATCTGTTCTGACCGCCTCATCAATCCCAAAAATATCCGCAATAAAATTCAAATACTGGATTCCTGTCAGATGCTCGTATAAATCGGGATTATCCGGTATATATGCTGTCACCTTTTTACACTCAATTGGCTCCTTTTTCACAGAATGTCCATGAATCAGTATGTCTCCTTCCGTAAAATCCAAGACTCCCACAACCGCCCGGATGGTGGTACTCTTCCCGGCACCATTATGGCCTATGAAGCCGCAAATCTCACCTGCTTCTACTGTTACTGAAATGTTATCCACCGCTTTTTTCCCATTAGAATATGATTTTGAAAAATTTCTGATTTCTAACATGACTTCTCTCCTTCTTATAAATCCCAAATCGTCAATTGCTTTTCTTTTTGAAAAAACAGTCTGCATAGTAGTTTGGTATATCGGACGCAGCTTACCTAAGTCTTTTTGATAAATACAACACCAGACTGTCATCATTGCGGCAGTCCGCATACGGCTCACAGACCGATTGTTCAAACCAGACTCCGCTGCCATCCGGAATATATCCCCGTTTGACATAAATTCTTTGTGCGCTGCCATATCCGCTGTGTAAACCAACCCCAAGAAATACTCTGTTCGCATATTGTCCGGCAATCTGTTCCGCCACATCCATCAGCTTGCTGCCAATTCCACGCCTGCGGTACTTTTCCAGCACACCAAAGTCCACAATTTCAGGAATCCCCTGACCCGCAAAAGCCCCCTCATCCGCCGCAGGATATACATTAATATAACCTGCCGGCTTTCCATTGTATTCCGCAGCCAGCGATACCGATTTCCCTTCTGCCTGATGTTTCAGCCGCATTTCGTATTTATCAATGGCAGCATCCCATCCCTGCGCAATTTCCTCATCCGTAAAAATTCTGGCATCACTTTGCTGTAAATCACGAATTACAATATTGTTATCTTTATAATATACCATCCTGCCCTCCATTTTTTACTTAACTAATATATCTAACGTGTGATTTCTTTAACCTATTAAATCACTTCTCTGTCTTATGTAAATATTGTCACTGGCAATTAGTTTCAATATAATCCCCACAGTCCACCTCCTGACAAATTTCGATTGAACGTCTTTCATTCTACCATATTGGAGAAATAGAAACAAATACTTTTAGAAAGAACTTAGAATCTCAGACTGCTTTTATTGCTTCAATTGTAACAGACTTTATTTATGAAGATGAACAGGTAATGGCATTTATGGATATGGAGCCTATCTTTGAAAGAAATATATAAACCAGATGGTTACAGCATTATGCAAAATGGTGGAAAATTTAATGACATCGGGCATTATCACCTGCACATTTTCCCAAGATACGAAAATGATGGATTTGGATGGAAATATAACGATGACAGAAAGAATGTAAATGCAGAAATTGCAAAAAGAATACGGGAAAAAATCAGCTAACGACAGTCAAAGGCCCCATTGCTTGCAGTGGGACCTTTGACTGTCATTAGCACAAAAAGCATCGGATTATCGTATCTTCCACTTTATTCTTTCCGGCAGACTACCACACCAGTTGCCTTATGAATATATATATACCCCTCTGCATTTTTCTTCTGCTCGACCCGTCTCAAAAAATTTTCTTTGTCTTTCTTTAAAATTTCTGCTGCCTCTTTTGAATAAGACGCTACATAATTGTATACCAGTCCGGCATCCGGTACAAGCAAATCATTGTCCTGCTGCCACCATTCAACTCTGGCAAAAAATTGCTGCAATTCCTCCTCTGCCGTTTCCAGCGAAATATCAAAAGATTCTGATGGTATCCTAATCCCGGGATAAAATTTTCTCAAAATTTCATGAAGTTCTCTGTTATGCTCTCTTCCAATCAAACTACAGGAGAATATTCCATCTTTCTTTAGTAATTCCCTGATTCTCTGATAAAGTCCGGGTCTGTTTTCTTTTTTCATATGATGCAGCATATGATTTGCCATAATCCGGTCAAACCCCATAGGGGAATAGGTAAAATTCTCTGCATCCTTTTTTGCAAATACAAATTGAAACTGTTTTTTGGGAAAGGCTTCCTGTATTTCCTTAACTGTTTTTTCCGCACTTTCCAACATTCCTTCAGAATAATCCGTTAGATGAATCTCCAGTTCATCCGGCAGACATGGTGCAACTGCTTTCCAAAAAGCAGCGTTTCCACACCCTATTTCCAATATCCGCATACCGGATTCCAAATGAAGCTTTTCAAGCATCCAAGGATAAAAGCCCACTTCTGCCGTACTATACTCATGAATGTTGATTCGCTTATTCAGATTTTCTTCATTTTGATACTGCTCAATGACAAACTCTCTCTCCTGTGTAATCTCTATAATCTGTCGGAGCTTTTCCCACAATGAATCATTATCTAACACCTGTGCCTGACGAACCGCCGCAAGAATCCGCTCCAAATGCTCAATCCTTTGAAGGAGCAGTTTTTCCTGCTCCTTCAAGGACTGACGCACATCCAGATTCCCTTCCCCAACCATGTCACTGATTTGCTCCAACGAAAAATCCAAAAAACGAAGCATCAGAATCTTTTGCAGCTTCTCCACACTGGTCTCGTCATAAATCCGGTAACCTGCCTCTGAATAATTCACCGGGCATAATATCCCTTTCTCATCATAAAACCGGACTGTCCTTGCTGATATTCCCAATTTCTTTGCTAATTCACCTGCTGTAAACATTTTTTCTCCTCCTAGACATTTGCTTTTTACTTATGGATGCAATTCTTGTCAGCATATCACTATGCATCGAGAACTTCCCTATTCTATAAAAAAGTGACCTCATCCATCTGCCTGTTTATTTTACCCCTTTCCGTAACGGAAAGGTCAAGGAGTTTTATCGCTAAATTTCTTTTGCAATGATACTATTCACAACCGTTCTAAACACCGTGCACAAAACCATCTGCCGTGAATAGTAACTTTTGAACAGTCAATTAAAACTGCCATCCCAAAACGGCATATTGGTAAGATACTCTTTATCCACAGCAGGAACATAGTAAGCACCGTAAGTTTTCAGCCCGTCGCGTTCCTCTTCCGGAAGCTCCACATAAAAACAGTAATATGGCATAAAATACTCTTCCCTTGCACCGGTACGGTATACCAGTTCTGTTTTGGCAATAAAATTTTCACCAGGGATTTTATATGGAACAGTAGTAATATAATTCCCTTTCCGTAAAAGTTCTTTCGCCTTTTCCGTATTGATAACCGGATAGTCGCCCATTTTTTGAGACAAATCCAGCTGACAGATACTTGCCAAATAAAGTTTTCCATCGTCATCGCAACTAAACTCAATATTGTTGAAGTTATAGTTTATCATTGCATCTATATCATTTTCCCCTTTATCATAAAACTCAATTTGATATTCCTGCAAAAATCCAAATCCGGTTTCATAACTGCTGTAATCACCCCCGCAAATATTCATCTGTGGATTTTTCATCTGGATCAGAGCTTGATATCTTTCTTGCAAATATTCTGCCACAGCAACTGTTTCTTCATAAGATGCACCGTCTGTAAAATTATATTTCTTTGGCAGCGATATGGCCGGCTCAAAGGAAACCACTGCCCGCATTGTCCGGTCAACAGTAATTTCTATGCCATTTGTCCTGCCAATCAATTCTGTAGGATTAAAACATCCCTCGGGAACATCACCTTCCATCTTTTCCGTAACGATCCGTTTTTCTTCCTCATCAGGTTCATTATCTGCAATGGTAAGTGAATTAGTATCTATCCCAAGCCGTCCTGCAATATCAATTAAAAACTCTCTCATTTTTCCAAAATCGGCGCCCGTAACATGAAAAGGCCCATCATATGACAAGGGATTCTTATATACCGGAAGGGCAGACGGCTGTGATGTCTCACTCCACGGATTATTGTTTATTAGTTCTGAAATATCATTCGCCAGATATCCTTCAAATCCCATATCATCACTTGTATTTTCTGTAATAGAAAGCATCGGAAGATTTTCTGTCTGGACTGTCTGGTTCGTATCTGAAGTTTTCTGTAAAAGCATTTGATTTCCGACCAGTAAGGCAAGCGTCAGACAGGCAGCGACGGCAGCCCACTTCCAGTGTTTTCCTGCAATCAAATGAATTTTCTGTCGTGCAGCATTATTTTGCGGCATCCTGCAGCAGCTTCGCAGACTACCTGTTTCCTCAATAAACGTATCATTTAATAAATTTAATGCATCACTAATATGTTCTTTCCTCATATCTCAAATCCCTCCCCTTTTAAATACATTTTTAATCCCTGTCTGGTGCGGTACAGCATACTTTTGACCTTTGATTCGCTGATATCATGATAGGCAGCAATTTCTTTGATAGAATCCATATAATAGTACCGCCCAACAAAAGTTGTACGTGCCTCTTTGGAAAGCGTACCCAGATATGCGTTAATTGCATCCGCTAACAGATGCAGCTCTACATCCTGCTCCGTTGTGCCACCAGAAATACATTCTTCCAATTCAGAGAGCGAAACCGCATATTCTGATGCCTGCCGCTTTACCCTGTGTCTTGTTCGGTAAATATCAATTGACAGCTGCCTTGTGATTTTACCCAGATAGGACGAGAGGATACTCGGCCTGTGAGGCGGCATAGAATTCCATGCTTTCATATAAGTGTCATTGACACTCTCTTTGCTGTCCTCCATATCAAAAAGAATATTGTAGGCTATCTTTAACAAATAACCCGCATATTTTTTCTCTGTTTCCCGGATGGCTGCTTCGTCCCGCTGCCAGTACATCGCAACAATCCTGTCATCCTGCATAGTCTCCCTCCTTCCACTTATTACTTCGGCTGTTATATAGTATAGTTCTCTTGTCTAAATTGATAATTGCATTCTGCTGAAAGCCTCGACGCAACACCACTGCGCCTGTGTTTTCAGAAGATGCCCTTATCAATTTATTCTGCGCAAAAGCCTGTGAGAGTTAACTTCCGAAATAATATAAGTTTTGTTGTCAGATGCCTTCACAATATATCCCGATAAAAATATGTGTTGGTTGCATAAAAATGAAATTTTTTAAATGAGAAGTTAGAATTAAATAAGAGATAAAGAATCCGCCGAAATCAAAGCGCTGATTCCGGCAAAGATAAAAATCTTAAGACATTGGTTTTAAAATGCTTATCGGCCTGCTCTGCAAAACTCTTTGGTGTAGCAACCTGACTTTCTAAGCCAATAGAATCCCAGGTTGCCACCCAGATTAAATAGGGTTCTAGTGGTAATATATCTTTTACTTTCAGATGGCAGCCGTCACGGACGAGCAAACCATCCTGAGCCATTTTGGGGGCATCAAAATACAATCTCGCTCCAGTGAGATATTCTTTCTCTATATCCATTACGATTCTGCCCTGCTGCTTAGAATTTACAACAATTTCTCCAGTAGTACCACTGCCAAACATGATATAGTCGCTAAAATCAATGGGATCTCCCAAATTTACTCCAATCGGCTGCTCCTCTTCCGTGGCATTTTCAGCTTTGAGCCTGTTCCAGCTTTTTAACATTCCATCACGCTTAATTGACTGCCAGCTCCCCATAGGTGTACAATGTATTAAAACAGCAGGCTCATTGTCACGAAGAAACGGCTCATTATATTTATGCCCAAGATAACCTTCCTTCGCTAATTTCAAATCTGTTTCCGTCATAACCAGAATCACATTTTTACCAGCAGAGTCATTGAACCCGATAAAATCACCAACTGCCATCGCCCAATCTTTATACTGTAAACGGCTGACCTTTATCGTATAGGCACAGCCGTTGCTGCTGCCACACATCATCTGATAATCATCACTATCCGTAAGCTTTAAAATGCGCCAAGAATTATCATATTCACATCCGGTAATCGGATTTATTTTATTTTCCTCCAATTCATTCAGCCGATAAATCATCATATCCCCCTTTCTTTGTTCCCGCGAAGCAACGAGCCAAGCACGAGTTTGCAAGGAACTAAAAGTTCCTTTGCATTTGGTGGCTGCCGCTGGGTATTTGACTACTCTTTTCATCTAATCAAAATCAATTCCTGCATAATAACACAACTGCAATGCCCGAAATGTAATATCACACTATCGTCTGACTTTTGTCCGCCAGTCAGTTTCCAATTGCAGCCCTGCATAAGTTCCCCCATCTTTGAACAAATCATCATGTACGGCAATTTCACAGCTCCCCTTCTCATTTACACGTTGTCCTCGTGCCGCTTTTAGCGGCATATATTTTCACACCAACTTCCCTAACTTTTATCAAGCTAACGATACATATTATATTGTCAATTCCTCTGTAAACTTAATTACTTAAAATATTCTGTATCGAATACCTCCAAAAGATTTCTTATTGCAGTAACTCCGGCAGGGACCTCTTTCAATGACCTGTTCACCCATATTGCATTGATTCCCAATTCACCTGCACCTTTTACATCACTGCATAAAGAATCGCCAATATGAACTACTTCATTCCCATTTAGCCCTACTGACTGAAGCGCCATCTGAAACAATTCTTTTCGGGGTTTATATGCCCTTGCATCTTCACTGGTAAAGACTCCCGCTGGTTTTAGTCCATGATATTCCAAAGCATTTAATATATCTGCTGTGTCTATATTGGAAACAATATAAATTGGTACAGGACATTTCTCAAAAAATTCTTTTGACTCATCAAAAATCGGCGGTTTTACCCAATGCGCAAACATCATATCGCTTAACTCTACCGGATTAGCGCTCGATTTAAATTTCTTTAATGTTTTTTCTAACGATTTATATTCCAGCTCCCTCTGTGTCTCAAATGTTGTTCCATAAGCATTCGTAAACATTGTTTGAAATTCATTCCACCAAAAAGCGCCTATTTCACTTCTATTGCTGACACAGCCTGTCTCTATAATAATTTCTTTGATTTTTTTAATAACTTCACCATCTTCGTGCACTACAGTTCCATAAAAATCCAAAAATACAGCCTTTACCATTAGCAATACCTCCTGTAAAATTCTGTCATATAAATCATCAATTACTTAATTTTCGTTGTACTAGAATTCAATGTCAATTTGATATTTATCATCAATAAGAAGATAATTAACCTTATGAGTCTGACACTGCTCCAGTACTTCGGCATTATCCCTGCGTACTGTTTCTATCGTACAGTAGTCATCATCCATTCTGTTTTCTATAACACTTGCAAACTTTTTTATATCACTAAAATGATTTGTAATATAGTTATCACTCATAACCAGGCAATAATACTTTATGTTATCCAAATATTCCGGTTCAAAATCTTTCGACCACTCAAAAGGAATATAACATCCTTCCACAACCAGATTCTGCTCGTTCTCAATAGCTGTTTTTATCATTTCACACACAATCGGCCATAGATAATCCGTTAATGCTTTTTCATCGCTCACAGGTGTAAGTTTAGTATTTCCGCTGCGAATAAGCCCCATCTTTAAGTGGTCTATGGATAGATAGGGATACTTATATTTTTCAAGCAATTTTTGAGCAAGTGCTGTCTTCCCTGTGTGAGATGCCCCCGTTATCAAAATAATCAAACTTTTTTCCTCCCATTCAATCAAACCTTTCCGCTTGCGTCATCCTCTCCTAATTCCATAAGTCATGGATTGTTTTATCTGCTTTTAAATCATCCTGTGCTTTCTGTTCTGTTATCTTTCTATATGCCTCTGTCATTCCATTTTTAACTGCCCATTTAATAACAAAATATAAAGCAATCAAAACAACAACTGCCGTTCCTGCACTAAGTCCTAATTCCTGCCACATATCGGCTAACCTTTCGCTCATTTCTAATCTTTTCCATAAATCCATCCTGCTTTCCTCCTGTGATACCCTTCGCTCTGTTTCTGTTCCATCAATATTGGAAGTTGTTACTAAGATACTGTTTTTCTACAGGCCACGAAACTTTAAACCTTTATTATATTACTTCGACTATTAAATCTCACGGTTTTTGCTTTTCATCCCTTTTTGATAATTGATATGTATGCTTTAAATACTGCAGGGCAGAGGCTCCTTCCTCTTCATTATACCCATATCCAAGCTGCTCTCCGACATACTGTGCCACATTTCTGAATAAATCACACATCTTAAAAACTGCCGCCCATGCATTTGCAATATCACAGTCAAAATATGTTGACAGAAACATTTGCCATTCTTCTTCTGAAAGCCACTGATATAAATACTTCGAAGATTTTCCTGTGCTTACCGACCAATTTGTAATCAGCCCGACTTTCCAGTCCAGCATTTTGATAAGCTCCGTTCTGACATGGTAATTCGTCATATCCTGCACGTAGGGCATTTCCTCTCTCCACAATCCTTTTGCAATATTGTTGGTACACCACCAAAATTCATTGCAAGTAGCTAAAAACTGCTCCCTTGTGGGTTTTGTAACCCAATAGTCACGGTCTGTTGCCGGTTCTATCGGAGGCAGTATGCTTTCCTTGTCCAATAAAATTTTGCAGAGTTTATCATCTTTTATAGCGCATAAGGCATACTCTGTAGATTGTACCGTTAAATCAATTCTAACCCCATCTTTAAACTGCATCAGCCATCCATAAGAATTCTCCGTATCACTCGGAAAATACGGATTTTCATCTGGATACTGCATATAAAGGATTTCTCCGAAATAGCTAATGAAGTCTTTGTCCAAAATAAAATCCTTTGTAGCTTCCACGACATAGACAATATCATAATCCTGAAACATATCTCCCTGAACATTACTGTTTGTCCTCGAACCGTTCATATAAACAGCTTTAATCCTATCATCATTCCTGGCAATCCCTAAAATAAGGTCATACATTTCTTTTTCTGTTCGCATAATGATATCTCCCGCCTTATTTTGGTATATTATAGGAAACAAAACCAGTTTCCTATAATCAATTTACGGCACAAAACCCGTGCCTTTTATCGGCAATTGCGCTTCAATTTCCGATAAATTATATTATACCATTGTTGTATTTTCCTGCCAAGTATTTATCTGCTTTACTGCCGTATCGCATTGGGATAAATCCGCTCCATTCTGGCATCATCAAAATATTTATCCATAACCCGCTCCCATCCGTGTACTGCTGCATTTCCATTGGCCCGCGTATCATACCGCATCAGTGCCAAAACTGAAACAAAAATATTAAGAACCATAAACACCATAAAGCACCCTGTCAGCACCCATCTCGTCTTTCTTAAAATAGCATCTATAAGCTGCGACACTTTCGGGTATAGGCCTTTAATCCACACAACCGCCGCAATTCCCCAAAAGAAACAGTAAAGCAAGTTAATCCGCCCTCCCAGATTAAACGGCATCTCACTATAATCCCAAAATACTTTTCCGAATACGATTTCCGTAAAAACACTACAAATATACTCATAGGCACCACCAAGAAAAACACCTACCCAAAAGATATGATGTTCCTGCTTATCCTTGTCCTTATAAAGCAGTATCGTCACAAGGGCAATCGCCAGTCCCCATACTATACTGAAAGGTCCCCATACCAGACTGCTCCTGCTCATCCATACACCTGCCGTAATCCTGCAAAATATGGTTTCCACAATATCCCCTGCAAAAGCTCCAATTAGAAACAGCCAAAATACCTGTACAAAACTGCATCTTTCCTCGCTTTTTTCCTGCTCTCTCTCCTGCAGGATAGACGGATACGACCTGCCTATCCTTTTTTCAATATGACCGGAAACTTTCGCAGCAAGCCGGAATGTCCATCTTTGCAGTTTATGATTCCACCCCAGCAGCCGCGGAAGTTTTTCCTCTATATGGTAAACCGACAGCAAAGAACCTAAAAAGTCTATCATTGATAAAGCCAAAAGCACCAATAAAACCACTTCCCAGACAAATGCAGGCAGAAAATTGCAGCATCCAAAAATCATTCCATTACCATATCTGACTGCCAAAAGCCCAAGCAAGCCCCAAAGAAGAGAATACTGCAAACAGATATATCCGTCAAAATTATATTTTTTGGCAGAATAATCCCACCATTTTTTCCACTTCACTCTTTCCAGCAGTTTTCCAGCAAACCACTGTACAGCAGTTCCCACTGCCATACTTCCCAAAAAGAGAAACAGCACATCATTTTTAAGCTCCTGCAAAAAAACTGTCAAAAGCACTCCGGTAAATCCATAAAGGAAACAAAACGGCCCCGATGCAAAACCACGGTTTCTGAAATCCTTCATCTTTACCGTTGCCACTGTTGTTTCAGCCAGCCATGCTAAAAAAGAATAGGCAAAAAAGAGTATGGCAGTTTCATAAAATGTTAAATTCATTTTGACCTCCTTCTGCACAGGATACAACTCCTCTACAATCTCATTTTAAACTCCTTTCGTATAGGTTACAATACCTGCGCAATTTTTCTAAACACAAAAGTCAAATACCCCGTAGCAAGCTACGGGGCATGACTTAGCTTCTTTTTAGCAAGTTCGCCCCAAGGGGCGGGGTATTTGGTCTACGCTCCGCTTGGCTCGTTGCTTCGCGGGAATAAAGTTACTTTCCACTCCGTGCCCGGTTATTATTCCCCAATGCCGTCATGCTGCTTTCCTTTGAAGCTTTTGAATGCATTGCACCAGCTTCTGCTATGGTAACGACATCTGCCAACAGCACGCAGCCTGAAATTGTTACATACCGTGCTTTCTATTTTTCCGCATATAAAATTCTCCCTTCGCTGTATTAGTACAACGTAAATTAAAGTAATTGCTTAAATAACATTTAGCAAGGGGAATAGGTGTTTTGCCACTGGATCTATTTTGGCTCTAAAATTATCAGAACAGTAAAAATTTAGTGATTAATCATAATATCATGAAAAATAAGTAGGAAAACGAAGGAAAAACATTATATGATTTAATGAAATTTAATGGAAAAAACACATAAGATACATGAAATGTCACAGGAAATTCACAAGCAGAGTGCTATATTAATTGCAGTAATGTTGTTGTTTATAAGCATATAGAAAAAGGAGATTTGTAATGAGAAAAAAGGGGATAAATGGTATCTGTCTGATGGGAACTTTAGCAATGTTGACTGGATGTGCTGCAAAGACAACAGAGCCTGAAACATCAGACAATGCTGGTATTTGTCCCGGCAGAATTTATGACGGTGGGCAAAGATGGAAGTGTATCTTTTACAGATAACGAAGTGGGTGGATATACTGCAAAGACAGCACCAATTGTATTTCAAAACAGTAATGGAGGATGGCGTTCCGGTTCTCCGAAGGGACCAGAATATGCAGATGCTTTAAGTGCCGGGATGATTTATGTATCCTGTGGTTCCAGAAGCCGGGATGCAGTACAGGAAGATGGTACAGTTACAGGAAAGGCACCGGTGCCAGTGGCAGACTTAAAAGCTGGAGTTATTGCGATAAGAGCAAATGCAGATGTGATTCCCGGAAATAAGGACAGAATCATTTCTGTTGGTGCGTCTGGCGGCGGACAGATGAGTTCCGCATTGGGAGCAACGGGAAATATGGAGGAATATTATCCATATTTATATGAGGCGGGTGCTATTGGAGTTACCTATGACGAGGCAACAGATACTTATAGTAGCGAGTATGATGATTCTGTATATGGAGCAATGGCTTATTGCCCGATTGCAGATATTGAAAATGCAGATTTGGCATACGCCTGGCTCCGTTATGATTCTACCATGAATGCAGATGGCAGCCAGTCCGATACAGCCGGAAATTATAAATTTTCAGATTTCCAGTTAGCTTTACAGGAAAATGCAGCCTATGCTTTTGGGGAATATATCAATTCACTTAATCTCGTAGATTCAGATGGCAATACGCTTTCTTTTTCTGAAAATAAGGATGGTACGTTAAACCTTCGCGGTGGTAATTACTATGAAGCAACCCTTCAAAATATTAGTGATGCATTAAATGCAACACTCGCATTAGAAGAAAATCCTGCAGTATATATCCGGGAAAAATATGGGAAAGATACTTCCGGCTGGTTAGAAAAAAATGCAGATGGGACTTATCAGGTAACGGATTTGGCAAACTTTATTAACGGAACAGGTTTAGTTCGAAATAAAGACATTCCGGGTTTTGATATATTGGATATGAGTGCAGAAAATGATGCATTTGGCTCCAGTGATGTACAAACGGTTCACTATTCGGCTTCTATTGCCAGACTTTTACAGGATAATTATGACTCTTACAAAGATTTAGACGGATTTGACGCAGAGCAGATTGATGCATATATTCAGAATGCTTTGACAGGAGAAGAAGCAGATGGCATTACAAAGCAGACATATCTTGTAAATGCGACACAGATTATGCTGGATGTGGCCGCTGGGAAACAGGATGCGGATATTGCACAGTATTGGCGTACACGCAATGGAACAGCAGATCAGCATACTTCTTTTTCAGTAGCATACAATATTTGTCTTGCTGCACAGATGGCTGGCTCAGAATCCGATTATGCCCTTGTCTGGGCAATGGGGCATGGAAGCAATGAGGGAACTGTTACAGGAACTTTTGTGGATTGGATTCATGAGATATGCTCTGCGGATTAAGGAGAAGTAATAGTTTGGGAAAGGATGGAAAAGGATTTTTTATTTCCATCCTTTTTTATCTACATCCGGTGTGTTGATTTATATAGAAATTTGCGAGGAATTGAGGTACAATTTTATTGTTGGAAGTGTCCGGCAAATTGGGACTTACGGAGGTAAATAATAATGAATAATATTGAACGCAGAGATAAAGGATTAGCATATATATCTGATGATACTATTATGGCTGAACAGGCAACGTGTAGAAAAATTCTGCAGAAATTAAAATTTATGGATAGAAGTGATTTTGCAGGTAAGGTAAAACGCATGATTACAGATAAAGATAAAAGAAAGTTGTTTAAAGATGAAGAAATTGACGAAATAGCATGGAAAGATATTGTACAACGTGGATTTTCTAATTGATTATTCAATTCCTGTTTGCATAACCAGATATTACTTCGGCGGTTAAATATCGCAGTTTTTACTCGTCTAAATTCCCGGTTACATTCTGCCAAAAGCCTTGATGTAGCACCACTACACCTACGTTTTTGGCAGATGTATCCGAAAATTTATACTTCGTAAAATCATGCGATATTTAACTTCCGAAGTAATAAATCAGAGTTGAAGGAGGTACAGAATAATGAAATTAAACACACAAGCAATGAAGTGGACGAGAGAGCCGAAAAGATACAATATCACTTCGGATAAAGTAGAAATTATAACAGAGCCTTATACAGATCTATGGCAGCGCACATATTATCATTTCCGCAATGATAACGCACCAGTTTTACAGATACCTACCGAAGAGAAATACTTCTCTTTTATTGTAAAGACTGAATTTGAATCTAAGAACCGATTTGACCAATGTGGTGTTGCCATGTATTTGAACGGAGAGAACTGGCTGAAAGGATCGGTTGAATATGAAAACGAACAGTTTCAGCACCTGGGAAGTGTAGTTACCAATATGGGTTACTCCGATTGGGCTACGACAGCTATTGATGCGTCCATCAAATCAATGTGGTATCGTTTCAGCCGCAGGGAAGATGATTATTGCATCGAGTGTTCTACAGATGGAATAGATTATAGTCAAATGCGTATCTGCCATATGTGGAAAGCAGCTGGTGCGATTCAATTTGGTATTTATGCATGTAGTCCAGAGAATTCCTCGTTTCAAGCAACCTTTACAAATATGGAAATCACAGATTGTCAATGGCTTGCGCATGAGGGACAGGCTCCAGATGAGCAGTGTTGAGAAATTTCAGTTGTTCAAGATGGTCGATTAAATAATTGCGACATTTAACCGTCGAAGTAATAAATTTTGAAATCAGGCAGGAGGTATCAGTGTGTGGACAGAAAATGAAATATATGCCTTATTTTAGGGATTGCCAGGAATGGCGAAAGAATTAAAGCTGTTTATATGAACGGTTCAAGAACAAACAGTAATGTTCCAAGAGATATATACCTGCACTCTTGAAAAAGCATACGCACAAGAGTTAACGGATATCAACGAAAACAGGAATTTTATATTGACGATTATTAACGATTATGCTATTATTTCATTACCAATATTACCGGTATTCATTGGAAATATTAGCATGAAAGGAGTCAATATGTTTATTGAAGAAAGACATCAGGCTATTTTAGCTTGGTTAAATGAGAAAGGAAGCATTACTAATGGAGATATTCAGGAGCAGTTTGGGGTTAGTTATGATTCTGCAAAAAGAGATTTAAGGATATTAGAGGAAAAAGGATTATTAAAAAGGACGCATGGTGGTGCATTGCCATTACATCAGGTTGCTATTGGCAGACCGGCAAAAAGAACAGTAAAAGATATTGAGTCTGTTAAGGAGAATTATCTTTTCATTGCTTTAAAGGCGGTTTCAATGATTAAGAATAATGATGTGATATTTCTGGCTTCTGCTACGGTATGTTATTTCATGGCGCAAAATCTTCCTGATAATATTAGAATAAGAGTTGTGACCAATTCTATTGTTATTGCAGAGGAATTACGGACAAAAGACAATATATCGGTTATTTTATTAGGTGGCGAAATGGATAGTAAGGGAAATTGCTATGATGCGATAGCAGTTGAGACGATAAACCGTTTACGCTTTGATAAATGTTTTATCACATCAGCATTTATTTCATCAGAATTTGGTTTGTCAATTCAAAGAACATCTGCAATTAGCTTCTTTGGTGCAGTAATAAACAGTTCAAAGCAAACAATTGGATTATTTCCAAAAGAAAAAATAGGATTTGATTCTATTGTTAGCATTTGCCCGGCGGAAAGGTTGGATATTATGATTACTGACTGGGATGCTTCGGAAGATGACTTGAAGTTATTTGATGAGAAGGGGATAGAAATTGTAATTGTTGAAAAGGAAGAGGATAGCAGCATGAACGAAAAGGAAGAAATACAATGAGTGAGAAAAAATCTATTATGGACTATGAGACGGTAGCGCTTGATGATGAGAAAAACGCGCTGGTCATCATCGACCAGACGAAGCTGCCTGGTAAGATGGAACTATTGGAATTAACAAAGCAGGAGGATATCTGGAACGCAATTTACCTGCTTCAGGTCAGAGGGGCGCCGGCGATTGGAGTGGCCGCGGCTATCGGCATCTATCTTGCGGCAAGGGAAATCAAAGCGGATACGTGGGAGGAATTTTACCCGCAGTTTACAAGAGCAAGGGAGTATCTCGATTCCGCGCGCCCAACCGCGGTCAATCTCTCGTGGGCATTAAACCGCATGGACGGTGTGTGTCAGGCGAACAGGGAAAAGCCCATCGAAGAGATTGTCAGGATGCTTCATGATGCGGCGGTAGAAATTCGAAACGAGGATATATGGGTATGCAAAAGTATCGGTGAATATGGTCTTTCTTTAGTGAAACCGGGCAATGGCCTTTTGACCCACTGCAACGCCGGAAAGCTTGCGACTGTAAAATATGGCACGGCCACGGCACCGATGTATTTGGGGCAGGAGCGTGGCTACAACTTCCGTATTTATGTGGATGAGACAAGGCCCCTTTTGCAGGGGGCGCGTCTGACGGCCTTTGAACTTAGCGAGTCGGGTTTTGATGTTACCGTCATCTGCGATAACATGTCCGCGACTGTGATGAAAAACGGATGGGTGGATGCCGTGTTTGTGGGCTGTGACCGCGTGGCAGCGAACGGTGACACGGCCAACAAGATAGGAACGTCCGTCGTGGCGACGGTGGCAAAGCGCTACAATGTGCCTGTTTATGTGTGTGCACCGACCTCTACCATTGATCTTGGCACACCGACGGGTGACGATATTGAAATCGAGCAGCGCTCTGCACAGGAAGTGACTGAGATGTGGTACAGAAAGCGCATGGCGCCTGCGGGTGTGAAGGTATTTAACCCCAGCTTTGATGTGACGGACAACGATTTGATTACGGGAATCATCACGGAGTACGGAATTGCCAAAGCGCCGTACACAGAATCCCTCAAGGAGATTTTTTCTAAAAAGGAGGCTGTGAAGCATAAGTAGTTTGAATGATACCTTAAGAGATGGGGAAGCTGTCAAATATTGGCAAGAGGGGCAATTGGTAATTGCTTTACAGCATCTTCACAGGGTGTTATGATAATTTATGATGTTGGGGTCAAAAGGTAAATTTACGAAGTATATACAAAAATGGGGCTTTTGACCCTAACATCATTATATTAACGAACGTTACAGTTTGGAGGTTTCTTTTTATGAAAAATATATTTTTGGAAATAAGGGAAAAGAACCATTTGACGCAACAGGAAATGGCAAAGGAATTATTTGTAACAAGGCAGGCGGTATCGCGGTGGGAAACAGGAGAGTCGGTTCCAAATGTAGAGACAATTAAGATGATATCGGAGAAATTTGGAGTGTCCACAGAAGTTTTACTGAATGTGGAAAGAAACAGGATTTGCCAGTGCTGTACATATCCGCTGAATAATATTGATGAACTTGGAACCAATGCAGATGGAACGTTAAATACAGATTATTGTATTTATTGCTATAAGGATGGAAAATGGGTTAAACCAGATGAAACGGTTCAGGGAATTATAAATTACACGATTCCATATATGACATCTCCGGTAATGAGTGAGGAGCAGGCAAGAAAGCATTTGGAAGAATTAGTACCAACTTTAAAGCGATGGAGAAAAGATTATGGCAAAAAATGATAATGCGCATTCGATTAGAATGGTGGAAAGTTTAAGAAAGAATGTGGGGACGGAAGCAGCAGAAGAATTTGAAAAAACGTATGTATTATCTAAAAGTGCGAGTGTGGATAAGAAATATGAATGGGCAAAGAAGGTATGTAGTTATCTGGAAGAAAATTATGATACTTCAACGCTTATAAGTGTCAGAAAAGAATGCAGATGCAATGATGGAAAATCCATTGCAAAGAAATTATTGAAGCATTTGAATAAGGCGGCAGATATAGAAGAATTTGTGAGATTATTTAATCAAAACGAAACATTTGCATCTCTTGAATACATATCGGAGCATAAAATTTTATTTTGCTATCCGCAGTGCTATTGTCCCTGTGTGAAAAGAGTACCACAGGAATTGCCAAAGACGTGGTGCTATTGTACTTTAGGAAATGCAGAAGGAATATTCAGGAATGTTTTTAAGCAGGATGTAAAAGTGTCGTTACTTGAAAGTATTAAATCTGGTTCGGATAAGTGCGTAATAGAAGTAGAATGGTAATCTTTAGTCTAAGAATATCTATTTTTCACATTCCTTCCATAGTTTTATACACAATTACCCAATAGACTAAATCTAAACTAATATAATGTAAATTTTATAAAACTCATCTTTTTCCATAAATGGATTATGTCCGCATTTCTCTAAAACATAAGTTTCACACGAAACACCATTTTCTTGCAGTGGTATTGTTACACCTTTTACTGGATGAGGGTCAACTTGCCCTTGTATTAAACATATTTTGCTCTTAATATTCTGAAAGGATGTCAGTAATTTTCCGTTCGTTCTTAGCTTAGTTGCTTCTCTCCACACCTTGTTATGCATTTCACTATCTGTTTTATCTGCCATTACAGTCTTATCTACGCAATCTAAATCTATATTCTTTCTTTAATCTTTCAAAAATCTCAAACGCCACTGGACATATTTCTATCGTATCCAATATACTTAACAAGCTTGATAGTCTTTCTGGCTGATCGGTATACGGATATTTTTTACAACTATCTGGCTTACATTCTCCCAATTTACAGTTGCCATCTTCCAGCAAAAAATCGCATGGTTTATGCTTGGTCTGATAGTTCATTTCGTATTCTTCTTTTTCCAAGTAAGTGTCAATAAACTGTTCGGGTGTGATTTCCAAGTATTGTGCATCTCTATCAATATCTTCTGCCGGAATACTTCCTTTATACATCTTGCTTCTCTCATTAAAATAACCGCCGAAGTAATATCTCAATTAATATACAAATATCCGTATAACGGTATCCTTACTATCATTCAACATTGCATTAAAATCTTTTTTATCTTCATTTGCCAT
>CANRVD010000025.1 GCA_947643145.1 uncultured bacterium
ATGTTTCATGGCGCATTGGTGCCTTTCGCAGAAAGGCGGATTATAAATATGAAGAGATTAACAACTGGAATATATTCGTTTTCAGGAAGGATTGAAAATGTTGAAAATGATTATATTTTAAGGGTTCAAAGGAAGTTATCAGAATATGAGGACTTAGAGGAACACGGGAAACTTCTGAAACTGCCTTGTGCGGTTGGGGATACGGTGTATGTGGTTCTGCCGCGTGACAGCCATCTTACAGTAGCGCAGATTAATAAAATAGAGGTTAAGCCTACTGTCTACGGAAAAATGTGCTGTTTTATTGAACCTGTGTCACATAGAGGACGCCTGTATAGATATTTTGAAGGTGATTTTGGCAAAACCGTTTTCCTCACCAAAGAAGCAGCCGAAGCTGCATTGAAAGAAATGAGCAATTAATGCTATTGGGTGCATTGTGTGTAAATGGATAATCAGTTGGGTATAGGTTATAGAATTTGAACGGTGCGAAAAGCCGGAAAGTGAGGGGATTGAATGAACAAAACTAAAATAGACTGGTGCGACAGTACATGGAATCCGATTACTGGTTGTCTGCATGGGTGCGAATATTGCTATGCAAGAGGGATAACAAATAGATTCGGGAAGAATTTGCCTGATTTATCGGATTTTGCAAGTAAAAACAAAGGATTGCATTTATTGGATAACAAGATTGATTCTACACCTTATCCATTTGGATTTGAGCCAACATTTCACGCATACCGTTTGAATGATTATTTAGGCAAGCAAGGAAGAAACATTTTTGTATGCTCTATGGCTGATTTGTTTGGAAAATGGGTGCCGGATAGTTGGATTGAGGAAGTATTTAAGGCTTGCGAGAAAGCACCACAGCATAATTATCTGTTTCTGACAAAGAATCCGGCAAGGTATGTTGATATGTCAGAAAAAAGTATTTTAAAGAGTTCAGACAATATGTGGTACGGTTCAACGGTTACAGCTATGGAAGAATATTTTAGTAGCAAAAAAACATACAACGCATTTTTGAGTATAGAACCCATGCTTTCTTCTATATCTCCATCAACAATCGAAGGTGTTAAATGGATTATCGTAGGAGCAGAAACAGGCAGGCGAAAAGACAAGGTTATTCCTAAGAGGGAATGGATTGAGCAGATTGTAGAGGATTGCAGAAATGCAGATATTCCAGTTTTCATGAAATCAAGCCTGGCAGACATTTGGGGAGAACCACTGATACAGGAGTTCCCAAGAAAATTAAGGAGGTAATGCAATATGGATATAAAGAAATTTGCAAAGTCAATCAGCGGTAAAGATTACGGTTATCCGCAGTTTACAAAAGAGGAAATTGAAACAGCAAAGGAAAATGGTTTTGTTATTGTCTATGGTGCAAGTGATTACCTAATGGAGTTCGAAGGTGCAATTCGTGATGAAGTGGGCTGTTATGAGGGTGGGACAGCGTGGATTAGCGGAGATATAATTACGGATGATGCTATATCGCTTTCAGATAAGCCTATTAAAGCGATATGGTGTGGTGGTGAAAGAGATAAAGATGGGCAGGTAATCACATGGACTTATGAAACAGAGATACCGCATGAAACATTTATGATTTATGAGGACGGAGAACCTTATTGCAGGGGAATTGTTTTTAGCATAAATGATGCGGAGTAATTATGGGAGGATGACAGGAATGGGCAGAGTATTACCGATTTTATTCAATGCGGATATGGTCCGGGCAATATTGGGCGGCAGGAAGACGGTTACAAGGCGCGTGGTAAGACCAGCTAATCCTTTTAAAAATAAAGAAGGATATTCACAGGGAAATGGACTGTGGATTGACGGATATAGTAGAAATGATAAACCAAACGGTCATATAAAAGATTATAATGTAAGTAGCTGTTGGATAAGAAAAAATCATTATATAGATAAATATGCACCATACAGACCAGGTGATATTATGTATGTTCGGGAAACATGGCAGGATTTATGTTTACCCACCAAAGATGGGAGCGAATTGCATGATTATGCCTATAAGGCCAGTAATGATGATGGAAGCATAAAGTGGCGTCCTTCTATCCATATGCCAAAGAAAGCGGCACGCATTTGGTTAAAAGTTACGGATATAAGGATAGAACGGTTACAGGATATTAACGAGGATGGAGCAGTAAAAGAAGGTGTTTTCCCTTCGGGTTGCAGAAATTGTACATCTAAAATTAGTTGTGACACTTGCTCAGAAGAAGGATATGATGAAATGGATGCTTTTGTAGAAATTTGGGATTCCACCGTCAAAAAATCAGACCTTGCAAAGTACGGATGGGATGCCAACCCTTGGGTGTGGGTAATAGAATTTGAACGGTGCGAAAAGCCGGAAAGTGAGGTTAAGAAATGAAAATAGGAGAATTACAAGACCATTGTGGGAATTGCAAAATAATAAGTTATTGTACAGAGCCTTTTGAAACACCGCATTTGTGTGTTTATGAGGAATTGAAAGATGTAGAAGAAGAAACATATAAACAGATTGCAGAAAATGTTACTGGAGAGGAAATTAAGGACAAGTTAAAACAGTATGAAGAAAACAATATTAGTCCTTGGACAGATAGTTATAATGGAGCGGTATGTGATATTGTTCTTGAAAAATTATACAGAAATGAGGGGTAGCTTGCCAAGAAAAAGTATTGAAGGACAGTGAGGTATCGGAATGAGCAGAAAAGAAACGACTGATTTTCTAGGAAAACTTCTGATAAACGAAAGGTTTGCCGGAATAGGTAAATACTGGGCGAGTGAAGTCAGTATTGACTATGGCACAAGGGATGTTAAGCGGGTTGATTTTATGCAGTTTGAACCGGCAGGCGTTGTAGGTGTGAGCGGAATTGAAAAAGGAATATTCATCTGCTATGAGGTTAAGAGCTGCAAAGATGATTTTAAAAGTGGTTTTGGAAAGAACTTTATAGGCGAAAAGAATTATTTTGTAATGCCTATGGCTACATACAAAGAGGTTATGACTGATATTCCGCATAATGTAGGTGTTCTTGTTCCAATACCCCAAAATACAGGAAGATTAAACGAAGACAAATATAAAGAGTTTGAAAATCCCACAGAATTATCGGAAAATTTAGATTGGAAACTATGGGCGATAAAGCAGTCAATTCCACAGTTACGAAAAAGGCCTATGGTGGAACTGCTGTTTTGTATGCTTCGGAGTGGGAACTGAGTGATTGGAGGTAGTGGAATGAACGAACAGGATTTAAAAGAATGTATAGCAGAAGTAAAGAACAGTGATATACCAAATCCGTCAAAGAAAAAGATTATGAATATTTTGTATGAGCGGATGCATATAAGTGGCTGGATTCCATGCAATTGCAACATACCAGGATAGATAACAATAGATGAATATTTACAGAAGATTTCAGAATGATCGAAAAAAGGAGAGCGCTTTCGCACCCCCCAACAGACAGATTAATTATAACACAAATTCATAGAATTTGAAATGGGAAAAAGGAGGGTGAAAGCATGCGGAATACAGACAGCGGAAAGATAGTAGCATTGATGAAATCCGGGTGGGATACGGAAAAGATTGCTGCAGATATGCATATGGAACCACAGGAGGTGGATAAAGTTGTATCTGAGTATATGGGTGCTGAAAAGAAAAAGACAATAACAAACCAGCCCAGTAAGTCAGATGAACAAATGGAACAGAGTACGATGGTTCATATAACATCAGGGCAGTTGAAAAACATTTATGAGAAAGCAGCTGCTATTGGAGCAAAAGAGGCTTTGAAAATGTTTCAGCAGGAGCGGGAAAAAGAGCAGCGAAAGAGAGCGGATCGGCGGTTGCGGAATACCAAATTGTTGCTCCGTAATTATCATATGCTGAAAGAACATGCAGAAAATTCAGTGTTTGGACGAACGCAGATGGAGGAATCTGCAATAGATATTCTCGAATCAATGATGTCGGTCTATGATAATGATGTTATCATTGAAAGTATCAAACGGAGCGCTACCAGAACAGCAATTATTGTATCTCATATTGAGGTTATGTTTGGACTATACCACAGCTATTGTGAGCATACAACCAATCGGGAAATTGATTTGCGCAGATATGAAGTGACATGGGATATGTATATGGCAGAAAAGACGCTAACGGCAAAGGAAATAGCAGAAAAGCAAAATATATCTACCAGGAATGTATATGAGGATATCAGGATAGCTGTAGAAAGACTATCTGCTCTTATTTTTGGGGTGGATGGCTTGAAAGTTCATTAAATACACCATCTGCAAAAACTCTTCCTTGATTTTTCATTATAAAAGTGAGAAAATTGTATTTGTAAAATTCTAAATCAAACATCGAAGGAAGCCTGAGACTATTGGGCTTCCTTTTTTGTGCAGTTTTTCCGGGAAAGGAGAGAAACAGATACAGGAAAGCATGAAGCTCCTCCAAATATAAAAGTGGAGGAAAAGCATGAATTATACTTTGATTGTACTGTTAACCTATGCAGCAGTAATGTTGGGGGTAACAGTATATATGACAAGAAAAGAAAGCAATGTTGAGAAATTCTGTGTGGGAAACAGGAATATGGGCTGGATGGTATCAGCTTTAAGTATTGCAGCGACATGGATATGGGCACCGGCGTTGTTCACATCAACCGAGAATGCCTACACGAAGGGCTTTGCAGGGCTCTTTTGGTTTCTGGTTCCGAACGTGCTGTGTCTGATATTGTTTATTCCTTTTGCAAAGAAGATAAGGAAAGAAATGCCGGAGGGAATTACACTGTCAGGTTATATGCATGGGAAATATCGCTCAAAGGCTGTGAAGAATATATATTTATTCCAGCTTGGTACATTATCAGTTTTGTCGACAGGAGTACAGTTGCTGGCAGGCAGCAAGATATTAAGTATGCTTACCGGGATACCGTTTGCAGCCATGACAATTATTATGGCTATGATTGCATTTTCATACTCACAGTTCTCCGGAATAAAAGCATCAATACTGACAGATGCAGTACAGATGGTTTTTATGCTGGCCGCCAGCATCGGTTTTGTTGCTTTTGGTGTAATCAATGGTGGAGGACTGGGAACGCTGGTTATGGGGCTGGGAGGAGCCCCGGGGGATGCCGGATCATTATTCTCAAAGAGAGGATGGGAAATCTTTTTAGGGTTCGGACTTCCAACAACGATAGGGCTTATCTCAGGACCGTTTGGAGACCAGTGCTTTTGGCAGAGGGCATTCTGTGTTAGGAAAGACAGAATAGGCAGGGCTTTCCTTGTGGGAGCGCTACTGTTTGGGATTGTACCTTTGTCAATGGGTGTGCTTGGTTTTATCGGTTCTGGCATGGGATATGTCGCAGCGGATACTGGAATAGTTAATTTTGAACTGATAAGCACACTATTCCCGGCATGGGCGGTTATCCCGTTCCTGTTTATGATTGTATCGGGGCTGCTGTCCACGATAGATAGCAACCTGTGTGCAATATCATCCCTTACAACAGACATTTTCAAGGAAAAGACACTCGGAAAAACAAAGTTCGCTATGATTTTACTGTTGGCTGTTGGAATTGCCGTAGCCAACATACCAGGATTGACAGTAACGCACCTGTTTCTGATGTACGGAACATTAAGAGCTGCTACCCTGCTCCCGACGATATTCACCCTTAAAGGAATAGGCTTGAAACCGCGGGGAATTGTTGCAGGAATTATATCTGCTCTGATTATTGGTTTGCCAATATTTGGATATGGGAATATGCAGGGAATTGCGGTTTATAAGACCGCAGGAAGTCTTTTGACAGTTATTCTTTCCGGAGCAGTGTCTCTGGTGGTAAGCGGAAAGAGAGGTATCCAGAATGGGTGATGTGCTTGGAAGGAAACAGAGGATTAAAAATTCTGACTGGGTAGATACATTTGGGAAAATAGAGCAGCTGGTATCGAAGAAGGAACTGGATCAGCTAGCCGAAAAGACGGTAAAAGAGATTAAGAAGAAAACCAAAGGGAAGAAAGCCGCTTACGCATGGAGCGGTGGAAAAGATTCCCTTGTACTTGGTGAAATCTGCCAGAGGGCAGGGATAACCCCTTGCGTCCTTGTAATCAGCAATTTGGAATATAAAGCATTTGTAGAATGGGTAGAGGGGCATAAGCCTCCTGAATTGTCCATAATCAACACAGGACAGGATATGAAATGGCTGGCCGCCCATCATCAGAATATGCTTTTTCCCCAGGATAGTAAATTTGCAGCCAGATGGTTTCAGATTGTCCAGCACAGAGGCCAGACAAAATATTATAGGGAGAATGAGCTGGATATGCTGCTTCTCGGAAGGCGGAGAGCTGACGGAAATTATGTCGGCCGAAAAGATAACATTTATACCAACAGACAGGGGATAACAAGATACAGTCCTATGTCCGATTGGACACATGAGCAGGTATTGGCATATATCCATTATTACAATTTGGAAATGCCGCCGATTTATGACTGGAAAAATGGTTATCTATGCGGCACACATCCGTGGCCGGCAAGGCAGTGGACAGGCAGCGTGGAAAATGCATGGGCAGAAATCTATGAAATTGACAGTTCTATTGTAACCAAAGCGGCAGAACATATCAAAAGTGCAAAAGAGTTTTTGGAAAGCTTTAAATGAAATACGTTGAAATTTGGCAGTTGCTTGCAGGCTGCCTTTTTTGCTGTTTGCAGACAGTAATATCATACATCAATCGTTTCTCCAATAAATCACAGGAGGGACACGAACATGGAAATAACCACAATGAAACTGGCTGACCTTGTCAAGCCGGAGAAGAATGTAAGAATCCATACCGAACAGCAGTTAAAGGAGTTCCAGCGAAGCGTGAAGATGTTTGGACAGATCCGCCCCATTGTTATTGACGAGAACAACATCATCTTGGCGGGAAATGGTCTGTATGACACTCTCGTTGCTATGGGGAAAGAAACGGCAGATGTATATCGGTATGACAATCTCACTGAAAATCAGAAAAAGAAGCTGATGATTGCTGATAATAAGATTTTCAGTCTGGGCATTGAGAATCTGGAAACTTTGAACAGTATTTTGGAGGACCTGCAGGGGGATTTGGATATTCCTGGTTTTGACGAAGAAATCTTAAGGCAGATGGTATCTGAAGCTGAGGAGATTACAGATAAGATTTCCGAATATGGAACGCTTGATGACAGACAAATCCAGAATATCAAGGAAAATGCAGAAAAAAAGGAGCAGCAGATACAGAGGACTGAACCGGAACAGGAGCTAGCACCACAACCGGCGGTTCCGTCACAACAGGATTCTGAGGGAAATAACGAAGAAACCACCGAAGCAAGAAAATTCGTTACCTGTCCAAATTGCGGAGAAAAGATATGGCTGTAAAGAGATGTCCGGCCAGCATTGATGTTGTAGAGGCAGCAAAAATCAGAATCCGGAATGTATTCCGGAATGGCCTGCCGGTGTATATGTCTTTTAGCGGTGGAAAAGACAGTTTGTGCCTGTCACAGCTTGTAATGAATCTGATACAGGTGGGAGAAATCAACCCGGTACAGCTGACTGTACAGTTTATTGATGAGGAAGCCATATTCCCATGTATGGAAGAAAAGGTAAAGGAATGGCGAAAGAAATTTATGCTTCTTGGGGCTAAGTTTGAGTGGTTCTGCCTAGAGGTAAAACACTACAACTGTTTTAATGAACTGTCCAATGATGAAACGTTTATCTGTTGGGACAGATATAAAGAAGATGTCTGGGTAAGACAGCCGCCATCATTTGCCATACGGAATCATCCTATGTTGCGTTCCCGCGTGGATACATATCAGGATTTCCTGCCGAGGGCATATGCGGATGGAATTACAATAACTGGAATAAGGGCGGCAGAATCCGTACAGCGTTTGCAGAGTATTGCGACATTGACACGCACAGGGAAAAGAATTACAAAAAGGCTTCAAATATTTCCTGTGTACGATTGGCGGGATAACGATGTATGGCTGTATCTTTCCAAAGAAAAAGTAGACATACCTGAGATTTATCTGTTTCTGTGGCAATCTGGTACACGAAAGAGGCAGCTCAGGGTGTCACAGTTCTTTTCGGTTGATACTGCAAAAAGCCTTGTGAAAATGAATGAGTATTATCCTGACCTTATGGAGAGGATAGTCAGGCGGGAACCCAATGCATATCTTGCTGCTTTATATTGGGATAGTGAAATGTTTGGGAGAAGCACAACGGACAGAAAGCAGAATGAAAAAGGAAAAGAGGAAAAAGATTACAAAGCAGCCCTTTTGGAGCTGTTTTCTGATATGGATGGCAATTTTCAAACTAAGCATAAACGATATGTGGCAGAACGTTATAGGAATTTCTTCCTTAGTGTTTCTGTCATAGCAGACAACAAAGACTATAAAGCAATTTATGAAGGGCTTATTTCCGGCGACCCAAAGCTCCGGTCATTCCGGGCACTGTATCAGAAGATATATGGTAAATATGTTACGACAGCCAAGAAGAGGGAGGTGATGCGAAGTGGACAATAAGATGATAAGTCCTCTCGCTACTCTCCAATGGGTAGACCGGGATATGGTAAAACCAAATGATTATAACCCCAACAAAGTATCTAGGCAGAATCTGGAACTGCTGAAGCAGTCCATTGTAACTAATGGATGGACATTGCCGATTGTGGTAAGACCAGATTTAACGATTATTGATGGATTTCACCGTTGGACTGTTGCCGGAGAAGACCCTTTAGTCTCTATGCTGGAGGGCAGAATACCAGTGGTTATTGTAGAGCATAAAGATAAAGCTGGAAATATATATGGTACTGTTACCCATAACAGGGCAAGGGGTACGCATCTGCTGGAGCCCATGAAAGCGATTGTTAAGGAATTGATGGGAGAAGGCAAGACAGTAAAGGAAATAGGAAAGCAACTGGGTATGAGACCAGAAGAAATTTTCCGGCTTTCAGAGTTTTCAAAAGAAGACTTTCTGCGGATGATGGCACAGGGGCGCGGCGAGTATAGTAAGGCGGAGTTTATAACTAAAATATAGAATAACATATGTTAATGCTGTTGCTTAAAAGTTATTGCCTTTATGTTACGAAACAACATAATTAAGGGGGGACATGGATGTGGCAAGGGCACCTAATGAAGAAACAAAAAAGCTACAGGCAGAGGCGGAATCTCTTTATAAAAAAGGGGTGAAACTTGTCGATATAGCTAAGAAAATTGGGCGGCCGGATGGGACTGTCCGTCGATGGAAAAAAGAATGCGGCTGGGAAGGGAAAACAGGTGCAGCTTCTAAAAAAAAAGAAAGCGAACGTTCGGAAAAAAAGAAGAAAGCGAACGTTCGGAAAAGCGGACCTGGGGCACCAATAGGAAACAGGAATGCGGTAGGAAATAATGGTGGAGCGCCTAAGAAAAACAAAAATGCGGAAAAGCATGGTTTTTTTTCGAAGTATCTGCCAGAGGATGCATTATCTATTTTGGATGATATAGAAAATAAGAATTTTATGGAAATCCTATTTGAAAACATTCAGCTATCCTATGCTGCCATACTCCGTTCTCAGAAAATTATGTTTGTTAAAGATAAAGAAGAAATAATTAAGGAGATAAAAAAGGTCAAAAAAAAGGAAAGTGAGACAAATATTGAGACGGAAGTGGAATGGGAATTTCAATTTTCCTGGGACAGACAAGCAACATTCCTAAGCGCACAGGCCCGGGCTATGTCGGAACTCAGAGCACTAATTAGGCAATATGAAGACAATGCTACAGAGGAACAGAAGGCACGAATAGCCAAGATTAAGGCAGAGACAGAACAGATTAGAAATGCTGTTGAAGGAAAACAGAATGAAGAGGTTGATGATTGGATATCAAGCGTAACAGGGGAACAATCAGATGAGGATGAAGGAGACATATCATGAATGCATCTAAAAATTTACAAAGACGTCGTTTTTTCAGTGAACGGATTCCAAAATACCGAAAAAATCCAGTATTTTTTGCGAATGAGGCATTAAGGTTCGAACCGGATGAATGGCAGCAGGAAGCACTGATGGACCTTGCGCAGAATCCTAAAGTTGCAATTAAGTCCGGCCAGGGAGTTGGTAAAACCAGCATTGAGGCTGTTGCACTTCTTTGGTTTCTATCATGCTTTCCATATCCGAGGGTAGTAGCTACAGCACCAACCAAACAGCAGTTACATGATGTGTTATGGTCTGAGGCGGCAAAATGGCAGGAACGTTCGCCGCTTTTAAAGAATATTCTCAAGTGGACAAAGACATATATCTACATGGTTGGTCATGAAAAGCGTTGGTTTGCTACTGCACGAACAGCTACAAAACCGGAAAATATGCAGGGATTTCATGAGGATAATATGCTGTTTATCGTGGATGAGGCTTCAGGTGTTGCTGACCCAATCATGGAAGCGATACTTGGTACCCTGTCCGGCGAAAATAACAAATTATTGATGTGTGGGAATCCAACACGAACTTCCGGTACATTTTATGATGCTTTTCACGACGACAGGGCCATGTATAAATGTCATACGGTTTCATCTGCGGACAGTCAGAGGACAAATAAGAAAAATATAGATACCCTTATACGGAAATATGGAATAGAAAGCAATGTAGTTCTTGTCAGGGTTTATGGAAAATTTCCTAAACAGGAAGATGATGTATTTATCATGCTTTCACTTATAGAACAATGTGGAAGCAAGGTATATGAGCTTTCGGAAGACAAGGGTATGCCTTACGTCATGTTCGGAGTGGATGTTGCACGGTATGGAGATGATGAAACTGTCATATACAGGAACATCAAAGGGAAAGTGAACCTGGCCGTACATAGGCATGGACAGAATTTGATGGCAACAGTCGGAGATATAGTGGTCCAGTACAAGAAAGTAATTAGGGAATTTCCTGACTATAAAGGTCGAATCTATGTCAATATTGATGATACTGGTCTTGGCGGTGGAGTGACTGACCGGCTGAAAGAAGTAAAGAGTGAGCAGAAGCTGCACCGTTTATTTATTATACCAATTAATGCTGCTGAAAAGATTGATACAGATACAAATGAGGGCAAAGAGGCGGCTGAATATTACAATAATCTGACTACGCATATGTGGGCAGTTTTGCGGGATTTATTGGAAAATAAGCAGATAGAGATAGAGGATGAAGCAGATACTTTTGCACAATTGTCAGTTAGAAAATATTTTATGGCATCCAATGGAAAACTGGAACTCGAAAGCAAAAAAGAAATGAAAAAGCGTGGAGTAGCTTCACCAGATAGGGCAGATGCTGCAGCGCTTTCTGTTTATCTTGGAAAAATCAAAAAGTATACTGGAAGTGCGCCAAGTCAAAGCGCTTTGGCCGGTCTTGGAAAATCAAGTTATTGGAATAAGTGAGGCGAGAGAAGATGGCAAAAAGCAAAGAAATAGGACGCATAGGGCAACGGCGCTATGGTGGGACTTTTTATGAGGAATTTCTGCATGATCTGAGAGGGAAAAATGGAATAGAGGTCTACCGAGAAATGTCAGAAAATGATGATATCGTAGGTGCTATTCTTTTTGCTATTGAAATGCTGGTACGGCAATGCTGCTGGAATGTTGAGCCGGGTGGGGATACTGCAAAGGACAGGGAAGCAGCTGAATTTGTCGAGAGCTGCATGAATGATATGCAGGAAACATGGATAGATACTATTTCTGAAATCCTTTCTTTCCTCACTTACGGATGGAGCTTTCATGAAATCGTTTATAAGCGGCGGATGGGAAATACAAAGGATCCACGAACCAAAAGTAAGTATAACGACGGATTGATTGGGTGGAAAAAACTGCCAATCCGAGGGCAGGAAACTCTTTATCAGTGGGAATACGATAATGAGGATAATCTGCTGGGGATGACACAGATGCCGCCACCGGATTTCGGACTGTTCACCATACCAATAGAAAAGGCGCTTCTTTTCAGAACAAAAAGCAGAAAAGGCAATCCTGAGGGCAGAAGTATTTTGAGAAATGCATACAGGCCGTGGTATTTTAAACGAAGAATTCAGGAAATTGAAGGAATCGGCATTGAACGGGATCTGGCAGGTCTGCCGGTACTGTATGGGCCGGAAGGGTTGGATTTATGGGATGATACAGTAGAGGACATTGTTAATACAAGAAAAGGTTTGGAAGATATCGTGAAAAATATCCGCAGGGATGAGCAGGAGGGCATTGTTCTTCCATACGGCTATAAACTGGAACTGCTCAGTTCTGGTGGTTCCAGGCAGTTTGATACTAGTGCAATCATAAACCGTTATGATACAAGGATTGCAATGACAGTATTGGCAGATTTTATTTTTTTGGGACATGATAAAACAGGAAGCTGGGCATTAAGTTCTGACAAAACGGAACTATTTGCGGTTGCAATAGGAGCTTTTCTTGATATTATCTGTGAGACATTTAACAGCCAGGGAATCCCGGCGCTGATTGACATTAATGGCCAGCATTTTTCGGGCATTACCGATTATCCGAAAATGACGCATGGGGACATAGAAGATGCTGATATTACAAAGGTTTCCACGTTTATTAAGGATATGACTGGTATTGGTGTTCTCATACCGGATGATGGGCTGGAGGACTATGTACGCCAAATTGGGCATCTGCCGGAACGTACAGTGTCAGATGACAGGGATATCAGCGTCCAAAGGGAAGAACAGCAGAATAAAAATGAACCGCCTGAGCCTGAAACAGCCGCAGGGAAAGAAGCAGGCGGTAAAGAGGATGAAATACCGGACGAGGCCCTTCAGGCTGCTAAAAAGAGGTTAGGAAGGGGTGGCTAAAATGTCTTTTCTTTTCAGTCGGCCAAGGCGGACCTTAAAGCGCAGGAGAAAAAGTGCAGAGGAGGTATTGGAAAAGTTACAGGCTTATCTTGATGCCAATTCCTTTGCAGCAATAGAAATGCTGTGTGGTTTTTGGAAAGACCAGCAGGATGCCATTACTTATCAGGAACTCCGGGACGCAGTAATTGCCGGGGTACTTACAGAAGAAATATTTGAACTGTGGTCACAGGATTACTCGGTACTGGTTACGGAAAGGCTTAATGATGTGTGGCAGAAGGCTATGGAAGCAGGAAGCAGGAGCCCGAAGATATTGCAGGGGCTACCATTTGAATTTAATATGTATGAGCCTGGTGTTGTAAAGTGGATTGGTGAAAGAGGTGCAGAATTCATTACATCCATAGCTGCAGCGCAGAAAAAGGCAGTACAATCACTGCTGGCCCAAAAAATTGTGGAACATCATACCACGGATGAGCTGGCACGTCTGATACGCCCCTGTATTGGTCTGACAGATGGGCAGGTAAAGGCAAATGTCAAATATTATGATTCGATTATCCAGTCATTAAAGAAGGACCATCCGAAAATGAAACCGGAAAGCATACGGAGGAAAGCACTTGAAGCATCCACAAAGTATGCGGAACGGCAGCACCGCCAAAGGGCTGCAACGATTGCACAGACAGAAATGGCTTTTGCATATAACCATGGTGCTGATGAGGGTATCAGGCAGGCACAGGCTGAAAATCTGCTGGGGGCAGTCAAAAAACGATGGTCTACATCAGGGGATGACAGTGTATGTGATATCTGCCGTGGCCTTGAAGGGATGGAAATTTCTATGGATGAAGAGTTTGATTTCAAAGGGAGGCGGTTGTTTGCCGGGCAGAAGTTAATGCCTCCAGCGCATCCAAGATGTGCATGTGCCATAGGGTACATAGAAGTTTCACCGCCTGTATTTTCAAATGTTCCGCAAATGGAAGTTTCTATTACAGAGAGTGATTCGTTCAAAACATATACTGACAAGGAAATCCAAAGCATTGCAGAACAGACAGAAGCGGCTATTTCAAAGCACATCAGCATTCCAAGTAAGTGGAGTGGGAATATGGTCATTACAGAGGCTGGTATAGATGATGGCAATGGTCATATAGTACATTATGGAAAACTATGGAACTGCGATATTGCCACGAGGAATGAAACAGCACCTGGGATTATCCTGCATGAACAGCTTCATGCAAGGTCAGCCAGCCATTATCCGACAGAAGTATATTTAAAATATTTTATTATTGAGGAGGCGTCAGTTCAATTATTGGCATCTGAAATATGCATGAAAGAAGGCATAGAGGTCATTGAATCCGGTTATGATGAAAAGGTGGACGCACTTAAAAGGATAAGAGTATATCTGGGCATTGATAAAACAGATTTTGATTTCGCAAAGGAACTGTTGGAAATTCCACTTCCTGACCGTTTAAACTGGCTTTCAGACAGGTTATATGCTACAATGAGGACAAATACAAGATTCACAGTTGCAGATTACGTGAAAGTCTCAAAACTGCTGGATTCTCTGTACTAAGGAGGTATCTGCTTATGGAATCACAGGATATAACAGACTGGATTGAGAGGAAGAGGAAAGAGGATTCACATCCAGAAGAATGGTTTGAAATACGGAATGCCATTAAGAAATTCATGGAAAGTGATAAGCCTGAAAATGAAAAAAGGATATTTTATCCTTTGGGGTACGGTGAGTCTGTTGGGATGATTTGTGACGGGCTTGCACGTATGGAACGCTGTATCTGTTCCCAGTGCAGGAAAAAGGATGGGGATATATATGCAGATTCCTGCGAAGTATATGATGCTATCCCAAAAGAGATATGGACAGTTGAAAATGGTAATTGTCCGAGCTTTGAAAGGAAATAGGATTTAAAAAGACCGGAGTGCCTGAAACATGGCGCTCTTTTTTTATTTTTATGGAGGTGATGGTTTGAAAAGTTATTCGGATTTAATTGCTAAATCTGTCTGGGATTCGGAACAAAAAGATAACCTGCAGAAAAGAAAATTCAGGATTGCCAAGTCTGACGATGACAGGCATCTTGCATTTGGATGGGCGAATGTTGCCATCCGGTCAGACGGCGAAGTAATTGAAGACTGGCAGGATGACATCATAGAACCGGAAGAGCTGGAGAATGCAGCATACCGTTTTGTAGAGCTTTACCGGGAAGGTGGGGAGATGCATGAACGGGGCGGAGCTGCTGTTCTTGTTGAGAGTGTTGTATTCACGGAGGAAAAGATGGCAGCAATCGGCATACCGGCGGGCACGATCCCAATAGGCTGGTGGATAGGCTTTAAAGTGCTGGATGAAGATGTCTGGGAGAAAGTTAAGGATGGAACATACTCCATGTTTTCCATTGAGGGAACAGCGGAGAGAGTGGAGGTGGAAGATGAAGGATAACCCTTTTCCAAAAATAGAAATAAAGGAAGGTCAGTCAAAAAATGACACGGAAATAACCATTGATGGGAAAAAGATAAATGGAGTTTCAAAGTATGTCATAGTGCATGAAGCTGGAAAAGCACCTGTACTTCAGTTGGAATTTCCAGCATCAAATATGACTCTTGATGGGAAAATGATTCCGGAGTTGCCGGAAGTGTTTCGAAGTTTTTATACGCCAATACACCAAATGGATAATACAAAAGGCACCTGACAAGGTGTCTTTTTGCATTATAAATATTCAGAAAGGAGATTGAAGATGGCAAACAGACTGGGAAATCTGACAATAAAAAAAGTAGATTTTGTGGATGAAGGTGCAAACCCGGATTCACATATCCGTCTTTTTAAGAGGAGGGATGGCACACATATCCCTGATAAGGGCGGGAAAGGGGAGCAGCAGGGTGTTTTGAAGCGGCTGGTTGCATTTATGGCAAAGGCGGCAGGCATGGGGCAGGAAGAGATTGACAGTGCACTGGATGAAATACAGAAAGGGGATTCCGTAAGCTTTAGCGAAAAAATGAATGAGGTAAATAATCAGGTGATTGCTAATGAAATATGGGATACCTGTTATGCACTGCAGACCGCTTTCTGTTCTATCCTGAATGATGAAGAACTGGACAGTGCAGGTACGGCCAGTGCGATGCAGGAAAGCCTTGCTGAATTTCATGAAATGGTGCAGGAGGCAATTACAGGGTGGTCCGGTGGAAAGGCAGCTGGTATTGTAAAAAAGCATGGAGAATTATCGGAGATGGAGCTAAAGGTCATGAAAGCAGCAGTGGAGCGGCTGAATGAATCCATTAGAAAAGCAGGCAGAGATTCCGGTTTGGAGGAAGAACCACAGGAGCCGGAAAATAATGAAGACCCGAAAGGAGACGAAGAGGAAATGAAGATTGACAAGAGCAAGCTGACTGACGCAGAGAGGGCTTTCTTAGAGAGCATCGAGAAGCGTTATGGCACAGAGGAAGGAACTGAGGGCGGTGAGAATGCACAAGCAGAAGCGACAGCAGCAGAGCCTACGGTAAAATCCAAGACACCGCATGAGGTTGAGGCGCCCGCAGAGCAGGATAACAGTGGGGATGGCATCTACAAGGGGCTGCATCCGGCGGTACAGGCAGAGCTGGAGGAATTGAAGAAATTCAAGGATGCGGCCGAGGACAGAGAACTGAACCAGATTGCTGACAAGTATGCCATTATCGGCAAGAAGAAAGAGGAACTGGTGCCAATGTTTAAGAGCCTCCGTGCGGCAGGCGGGACAGCGTTTGACGACATGATTGCGGTGCTTGACAATGCGGTGGATGTGGTGGAAAAATCCGGCGCGTTTACTGAGGTAGGGAAGTCAGGTCATGGTTCCGCATCCGCAGGGCAGGCGGAAGAGAAGATTAACACCATCGCCAAAGGTTACATGGAAAAAGATGCCTCTCTTGACTATGACTCAGCCGTAGCTAAGGCGTGGGAAAATAACCCTGAGCTTATGGCGGAATACGAGGAAGAGGCAGGATTTTAAGGAAAGGGGGATAAGGTGAAATGGCAAAGAGAAATATTAGCGGGGTGCAGATTAACCAAAGCGTCACAATTGTAGAGCAGGCAGGAGCGGCTATTGAGGATGTGAGAAACCGCATCCTGTCTTATGACGAGAACGGAGACGTAATTTTAGCGGCAGACGGCACAGCGGTTCCGGTAGGTATTGCAATCATTGAAGCCGGAGTGAATGATATTTCTGGAACAGAATCCGGAAAAGTGGCAGCAGGTGATGATGTTGACATCCAGATTAAGGATATCGGCTATGTGCTTGCAGGAGCTGCTATCGCAAAAGGAGCCGAGGTCATGGCAAGTACGGGTTTGGCAATTCCTGCCACAGCCGGTAACTATGTTGTTGGTATCGCACTTTCCGCAGCGGCTAAGGATGAATACTGCAGGGTGCAGATTGCCAGGTACCAGAAATCCACAGCAGCAACAAATTAAGGAGGGAAAACCAAATGAAGAGAACAGCAGCAAGCATCCAGGCAGATATTGCTAAGGGTGCGTTCAGACCACATACGGCGTTATCCAATATGGCACTGGCATATTTTCAGAGTGATGCGAACAGTTTTGCAAAGACAATGTTCCCGATTTGCCCGGTAACTTTGTCATCTGACAATTACTATATTTTCGACAAAGAAGATTTGCTGAGGGATAACTGGCACAGCAAACTGGCATACGGAAAAGTTGATACGGCTGTGCTTTCCGAGCATACAGAAACATATGCCTGCCAGGTGGACCAGATGATTATGGGTATCGATCAGATCAGACAGACAGACCTTACACGCAGAATGGGACCGAGGACAGCCGATCCGAAACAGCAGCGCACAAAGACGATGGCGGGACAGGCAAATATCCATCAGGACCGAATTTTTGCAAACAAATACTTCAGGAGCGGTGTTTGGAAGCAGGAACTTTCCGGTGTTGACAGTACCACACCAACTGACAAGCAGTTTATTAAATTCAGCAATGGCAATAGTGATCCGGTTGCTTTCATAGACCAGAAGAAAACGGATATTCACGGAGAAACGGGTAGAATGCCTAACAGACTTGCTTTGGGTGTGAATGTGTTTAATGCACTGAAAAAGCACCCAGCGATTCTGGAAAGGGTAAAATACGGCGGTTCTACTGCTAATCCGGCATCTGTTACATTAAATGTGCTTGCGCAGCTTTTTGAGGTTGACAGAGTAACAGTGCCGCTTTCCATCATGAACAAAGCAGAACTCGGACAGGATGCAGATATGCAGTACATCGGCGATCCGAATGCTTTTCTGCTTGCCTATGCGACAGATACACCGTCCATCGAAGAACCTTCCGCTGGTTACATCTTTACATGGGATATGCTTGGCAACGGTAACATCTTCCCGGTATTGAATTATCTTGGTGAGAACGGCACCCACTCTGAGTTTATTGAGGGGTTGATGGCTATGGATATGAAGAAAACGGCCGACGACCTTGCAATGTTCTTCAAGGACGCAGTGTAAGGAGGGGTTGACATGAAGCTGATAGCAAAAAAGCCTTGCAGCTTTGGTGGCATGCAGTTCTATATCGGTGATGAAATTCCGGCAGACCTTGTGGCAGATGTCAGCATGCAGGAAAAGATGGGAATCATTACCATTGCGAATGATACGGAAGGGGGATCGGGCAGAGAGTCCGAAACCTTTTACACGGTGGAGCAGGTAGAAAAGATGGTTGCAGAGGCGGTTGACGAGGCAGTAAACAATACGGTTATGGAAATGGAGCAGAAGCAGAAAGAATTACAACAGGTGACTGCAGAACTTAAGGAAATGGAACCTGACTTATACCAGGGCATTGTTCGGATTTCTGTAAAATCTGCATCCAACGGAGGGAATGAACAGATCATGGCGGTTCTTGCAAACCCGGATGAAATAGAACAGGTTTTTTCCATTATGCAGATGAATGCCGAGGAAGGTGCAAAGGCAATAGCAGAAATCCAGTCGGAGAATGTTCTGATTCTACTCCATGCCGCAGACAGCCGTAAAACAATCAAAGATGCAGCAAAAAAGCAGGCAGATAAAGTACTCCAGACAGAAGGGGGTTCAAGCGAATCCGGCGGAGATAATGAACCGGCAGGCAGCCATGCGGAGGGAGTTGATACCTGATGGCAGACCGTACTTATACATACGACACGGCAAAGTTAAAGGATTTTGGCAAGGACCGTATGAGGTTTGAACTGGGAGACACCATGGTAGATGGTGGTTCTGATACAACAGCATTGACGGATGAAGAGATACAGGCAGCATTGGACACATACCCAAAGGCATGGAAGCGGGCAAAGCTCATGTTATTGGAGAGTCTGTATCGGCGTTTTGCATATGAGGTTGATACGAAAACCGGGCCATTAACCTTATCGCTGCAGGAAAGAGCAAAGACGTGGAGGGATGATTATATGGCCCTGAAAAAGGAAGTATCAGCGGAGTCCTGTTCGGTACCCGGATTTGGAAACGGAGCACATATCAAGCCACCATATTTTTATACGGGTATGCACAGGAATGAAAGGACAAATTCATGATTAATGCGAGAATGATGTATTTCAGACCCGGAAATCTTTTGAAAGAATTCATTATTGAAACGAATACCCCGACCGTTACATCCACGGGAAGAGTGGCCAATGATTATGTGGGGGATGGCATGAACACATTAAAAGGATGCCTGGCGGATGCATCTGCTGATGACAAGGCAAATCATAGTACCACAGACCATATGGTTACCCATACTATTGTACAGAGTGGTTATCCAAAAGCAAAACGCGCTGACCGGCTAATACTTGGTGAGCGCGTTTTTTATATTGTGGATATTGATGATGCAGGTTCGTTTGGGATAGTGACGCTGTATTATGCAGAGGAAAGGACGGATGTAAAATGATTAACCTACGGGTTCAGACAGATGCCAGAGGCAGTCCAGGCGCTGTAGTTAGGATGAAGGTAAAGAATATCACGAAGGATATTAACCGGCAGGCCGCTTCAAGGGGAGCCAGGGCAGTAAATGCTATACGGAATGCTGAACTGGAAGTATTGAGCGGGCAACGAAGTGGCAAAGTCTATAAAAAACCGGGGACACATGGAGCTGCAAATAAAGTGACCCGTGGGCTACGTGCAGAATATGGACATAAGCTAAGGGGTGGACAGCTGTACAGGGCATCTGCCCCGGGAGAAGCTCCTGCCAGGCGGACAGGAAATCTGCGTTTGCACTGGAGTGGTGATGTCAGATGTGACAATAGTTCCGGCGGTGGAATAAAAGTTTCAGCAGCACTGGAAAGCCAGGAAAAATATGCTGCGCATCTTGAGAATGGAGAGGGAATGGAGCCAAGGCCTTTTGTGGATAAAATCAAGGAAAAAGCAGCACCGGAAATTAGAAAAATTTACAACGAACCGTACTCATAAGGAGGTGGAAAACAGATGGCACTGGTAATTGAAAAGCCCGTTGCGGCTTATGACCTTACACAGATTAAAGCAGGGTATCTGTTCTATGGCAAGCACAGAACATGGAATGAAGGGAAATCCGGAATTGTTACGTCAGTGACAGAAAAGCAGATGACAGTACAGTATTATCCGGGAATTGCAAATGTAACAAACCATTTTGTGATTCCTGCTGAGGAAATCATTGCAGGTGAATGGGAAGTGCGTTGGTCTGCAGATATGTCTGAGATATCCGAACTAAAATCGGATTCACAGGAAGAAAAAGAGGTTAAAGATGAATCTGTCTGAGCTGATTTATAAGAGGTTTTCGGAATCGGAAGGTTTAACGAAATATCTGGCCGTTTTTTCTGGCAGTCCGGCAATCTTTAACCCGGAGCCGCCGGGGGATGACCATGAGGGATGGAACGGGAAAATCCACTATCCCATGATTGTCTATAATTTTGACCTGCAGGCAAATGAGGAGAGAAACAGTGTGGGGACCTTAATAGTCTCCCTTTTCTGCCAAAACACAGCCAGTGTGATGCCTGAAAAGATTGAATTGGAAGTAAGGGAGTGCCTGCGTGATGTTCTGTTAAAACCGGATGGAGAGTCTCTGTATGCATTTACATGGGCAAGGACAGATGCTTTTTCAATGCCGGAGAAAAAAAAGGATATTCTGATTGGGTGTGATATTTGTTTTGACATACTGGAGTATACGAATCAGGAAACAACGGACCCTGACCCTGTACTGGCTGTGTGCCGGTATGTCAAAGAACTTCATCCGGAGTGTATCGTTATCGGTACTGACCGGATGGAGAGAATTACAGAAGCATCAAAGGATGTTCCAGTTATTTATTGCAGGCTGGTATCAATTGATAAGGCAGAAGAAACAAATACGGTTGCATGGATGGATGGGAGAGTGGCCATCCATATTTTATGCCCGGATAGTGGAAAACGGATGAAAATGGCCGCTGCTGTCACTAACAAGATGTCACTTGACGGTGAAATTATCATGCTTGATAAATCGCCAATGTTTATCCGGCGGTTACAGGTAAATTACAAATCAGATTACCTTAAAGATGGACAGATTTTTATAACAGGCCATTACGGGCTGCTCCGGTACAAGCGGAAAGGACATACCATGAGCCAGGTGAAATATTCAGATTATTAAGTTAAAGGAGGGATGGGCAGTGTCTAAAACAGCTGCAGAAACTGACAAACAGGAAGTGAAAACGAATCCGGCCGGTTTGAAAACAGCCGGTACTACGGATGGCAGGGCAAAAGGAAAGCAGGCAGAGTCGGAATATACGGCCGGAGAGCTTGCAGCGGATGCGGAAATGCTTTTTGCAACACGTCCTGAGTGTGTACTTGCGGCACTCAGGGAAAAAGAAATTACAAAATGCACAAAAGAAAGGGCAGAAAAGATTGTCAGGGCATTCATGAAAAGGGAGGTTAAGTGATGGCAGGGACATTTATTATTGGAGAGCAGAAAGTCCGGCCGGGGTCCTATTTTAATATCGGTACCAAGGACGGCAGTTCTGTAGAAGTGGTTAATGGCGTGACTGCAGTTATCTTTCGTTCGGATTTTGGACCGCTTGGCGAAGCGGTTGAGTTTGGCAAAGATGAAGGTTATGAAGATATATTTGGCACCGGCGGTACAACTGATGCCATAAAAGAGGCGCTGAATGGCGGGGCAAAGACCATTATTGCCTGCCGGCTTGGAAGTGATGGTATGCCTTCCTCAGTTGTACTGAATGCCGTTGGGAATGAGGCGGCAGTTACCATTCAGACGAAGTATCCGGGAACAAAGGCATTCAGTGTGACGGTTCGTGAAAAAATTACAGATGCATCGGCCAAGGAATGCATTATTTATTCTGGTAAAAGGGAATTTGAAAAAGTTACATTTACAGCCGGAAATGGCGAGGCAGGAGCGTTAGCTGAAGCCCTGGCAGCTACCGGCTGTTTTATTGCAACGGTTCAGGCCGGGATGGAAGACGCGGTATTGTTAAATGTTTCACAGAGTGCATTTTCCGGCGGAACTGACCCGGCTGTCACGACCGAGTCCTATTCAGATGCATTTGAGGTAGTGGAACCTTATGTATTTAATACAATCTGTGTTGATACGGAAGAACCGGCCATTCATCTGCTTTTGCAGGGATTTCTTAACAGGATTTTTGAGAATGGCTCTTTGGCGCAGGCAGTCATTGCCGAAAAGGATTCCCTTGATATAAAAATACGGGAAAACCGGGCAGTGTCCTATAATGACGAAAAGATGAATTATGTACTCAATCCAAGGCTTGATGTGCAGGGAACGGTAATGGATGGTTACCAGACTGCTGCAAGAATTGCCGGAATGATTGGTGCTGTGGCTTCCAACCAGTCACTGACCCATACTGTGTTGAAGAACTGCACCAATGTACTGGAGCGTCTGACGCCTTCACAGATGACAAAGGCGGAAACAATGGGCTGCATTGTACTGTCCATGAATCCTGATAAACAGGTATGGATTGATAATGCAATCAATACCCTCATTACCCCGGCAGAGAACCAGGACAAAGGATGGAAGAAAATCCGCCGTGTAAAGACCAGGTTTGAAATGCTCCGCCGCTGCAATCAGACAACCGATAATCTCGTTGGAAAGGTGGATAACGATTCCAATGGAAGGAAGACAATTATCAGCAACCTGAATGCAGTGGGTTCAGACATGATAAGCGAGGGGAAACTGAAATACTTTAATGCGGCAGAAAGTTATATGTTTGAATCCGATGGGGATTCCTGCTGGTTTCAGATTGATGTTGTGGATAAAGATTCGGCTGAACACATTTATGCAATGTATAAATTCCAGTTCAGCACAAATTTAGATTAGGAGGTGGCAGCGTATGGTTAACACACAGGCAGCCGGTGACGCGAGACACGCAAGAACCGGAAAAGACGGCGCGATTTATAATGCGGCCGGTATTCTTATTGCAACAGTGGAATCTTTTACTTCAAATGTATCATGGAATAATTCAAAGTATTCTGTGCTTGGTGATGCGCAGGAACATGAAACGGCGAATACATTTGCCGTTAACCTTACCATGTCACAGGTTGTTGTAGAAGATGATGCATTTATTGTGGAACTGGTGGAAGCGATGGAAACACAGATTATGCCAAGCTGGAACTTCCAGGGTTCATTACAGGGAAGAAACGGTTCGGAGGAACGTTTATCCTATTACGAGTGTGTACCATCAGGGCAGGTGGATTTACAGAATATTGCAGTTGGTGATGTAATTAAGAGAAACTGGAATTTCTTTGTGAACCGCCCGCCGAAACTGTCAAGCCTGCTGTCCGTAGACAGAGGCTAGAGGTCATAATGCAGAATAATTAAAAAAGGAAAGTGATGAATGCTTTCCTTTTTTTAGATTGGAGGAAAGAAAATGTCAAATAATTTCAAACCGGAAGTAACCATAGGAGCTGTATCTAAACAGGAAAACGAGGCAGAGAATACGGCACTGAAAGCAGAGGAGCGTGAGTTTTCTGATAAGGAATCTGCAAACCAGCTCAGAGTGGCGGAGGATGATTTTATTCAGGGGCTTATTGATGCGACGGCATACGTGAATGAGGAGCAGAAAGCCATTGAGATTGCCAGGAAAGACCCCAAAACAGGAGAAAGCAGGGTGTGTTTTAAATTCACTATCCGTCCATTGTCTGAGAAGGAATATGATAAGTGCAAGAAAAAGCATACAAAATATATCCGTAATAAAAGTCTTGGCATACATATGCCGGAGAATACGGACAGTGTTAAGTACAGGGACCAGCTTATTTACGAGGCTACCATTCCGGAGGACCGCGAAAAGCTGTGGGATAACAGAAAGGTATGGGATGCCCTGCGTAACCAGGGCCTGCAGATTATGAACGGACTGGATGTTATTGAATATGCATTAAAAGCTGGAGAGAAGGATGCAGTCATTGATGAAATTGATAAGCTTAGTGCATTTGAAGATAACCTCGAAGAAGTAATAAAAAACTAATCCGCTCCGGTGGGAAATTATGCCTGCTGCATCATATTTACCAGCGGACAGGGGAAACACCGGATATGTTTTACCAGAGGCCAAGGAGTATCCAGAGCTTCATTCTTGCATCCACAAAGATTGTGTTAGAGGAGCAGGGAGGAGGTGGTGACGATAACTGAGGCGGTAAGAATTGAGATTCCCATAGAAACGATAGATGATACAGAGCCGGAATTATCAAACATTGTCAAGAAACTTGGAAAAGTGGGAAAGGCGGCCGATGATGCCGGCAAGTCTGCGCAAAATGCAGGAGAAAGAGTATCGAAGTTTGACAAGTCTGCTGAAAAAACGCAGAGAAGCCTGGCACAATGGGCAAAAGAAAAATATGAAATTTTACTTGAGGCGAAGGAACGTATAACTCCGGTACTCAGGGCAATAGGAAGTGGCCTTCGGGGCTTCGCAGGGAAAACCTGGGGAGTTACCCTGAAGGCCGTTGATTTGGTTACATCTCCCGTAAGGGGGATTCTGAACCTGCTGAAAAATCCTGTTTTCCAAGTGGGAGCAGTCCTCGGAGTCAGTATTGGCATGAAGGATACGGTTGATACATACAAAGACTTTGAGGCTGCCATGTCGCAGGTATCCGCTGTAAGCGGGGCCACAGGTTCTGATTTTGATAAACTGAATGCAAAAGCAAAAGAGATGGGGGCCACAACGAAATTTACGGCAACGCAGGCTGCCGAAGGTTTCAACTATATGGCAATGGCCGGATGGAAAACAAAAGATATGTTAAACGGGATTGATGGAATTTTAAGTCTTGCCGCGGCATCCGGGGAGGACCTTGGAACAACATCTGATATTGTAACAGATGCTTTGACGGCATTTAATTTGAAAGCAAAAGATGCCAACCATTTTGCGGATGTACTGGCACAGGCGTCAGCAAATGCAAATACAAATGTGTCAATGCTTGGGGAATCATTTAAGTATGTCGCCCCGGTAGCAGGCGCTATGAAGTACAGCGTGGAAGATGTTTCCCTTGCACTGGGCCTTATGGCAAATTCCAGCGTAAAGGGCTCCATGTCAGGTACGGCATTGAAAACTTCACTGGCAAACATGGCATCACCAACGGATAAGATGGAAGCTGCAATGAAAAAGTATAATATCAATCTGAAAGACGGGCATGGAAAAATGAAGACTCTGAAAGGTGTTATGGACAATCTCCGTAGCGGGCTTGGCGGTTTGTCAGAAGCAGAACAGACCGCAGCAGCAAGTACTATTTTCGGAAAGGAAGCCATGGCCGGAATGCTGGCAGTCATCAACGCCAGTGAGAAAGATTATAATAAACTGACAAAGGCAGTCAATAACGCTGATGGTGCATCCAAGAACATGGCGGATACCATGCTTGATAATCTGGAAGGTTCCATTACTTTGTTCCAGAGTGCGCTTGATGGCGTAAAGCTTTCACTGGGTGAAAGAATGTCCCCATATGTGAGGGGCGTTGCAGACTGGCTTACGGAAATGATGCCGGATGTCGAATCAGCACTGGATGATTTGATGGATTTTGTTGACAGAAAGGTTGAGAAACTACAGGCAAAATTCAGGGAGATTTCTTCAAGCAGTGAGTGGGCAGATGCTGATTTCTTTGGGAAAGTACAGATAGCATGGGATGAATTCATTGCAGAACCGTTTTCCGAATGGTGGGAAGGCACAGGCAAGGCGAAAATAGCAGATGCCTTGGGTGATTTTGGAGAAGTGCTTGGTACCGGGCTGCATACAGGAATAATGGCACTGCTTGGATTTGATGTGTCTGATTCCGTAAATGAAGGAGCAAACGTAGGAAAATCATTTGCCAAAGGATTTGCAGAAGGCTTTGATTTTGAAGAAATCAGCAGTAAGCTGTGGGAAGGGTTTGGCAATCTTGTGAAAAATGCCGGAAAGCTGCTTCCTGGAGGTGAATCGGCGGATTTATCTTCTTTGTTGTCTGCCGCCATGTTGGCGAAGATAGCATCGCCGCTTATCAGTGCCGGTTCTGGGGCAGTCAGTTTTGGACAGGCATTATTAGGAACAGGCGGAGGTTCCGTGTTAGGAACAATAATTGGATCAGCAGGGGCAGGAACCGGTCTTGCCGGGCTGGGTGCAAACACAGCTATGGCATTAGGGGCCGGCAATCTTGCAGGCGGGGCTTCACTGGGTGCAGGAGCATTGAGTGGTATCGGTCTTGGAGCCATAGCAGGAGGAGCCGTAGGCGGCGCTGCGGTTGTCAGTGGCGGTATGGATATTTATAATGCTGTAAAAGCTGAGGATTTGGATGAACAGAATGCATATGCGGAATCTGCCGCATGGAAAGTTGGAGGAGTTGCCAGTGGTGCCGCAATTGGGGCAGGTATTGGTTCTGTGGTTCCTGTTCTTGGCACAGCGGTAGGTGGTCTTATAGGCGCCGGTGTTGGAGGCATCGTTGGTTTTGTCCAGGGCAATAAGGCAATGGAAGAGTATGAGGAAAAACTGGAACTGGAAAGGCAGGAAGCAGAAAAAGCACAGAAGGTTTTTGATGCAACAGGCCGTTCCATTCGGGATGTAAGATTTGAGTCTGAGACTTTGACAAAAGCCATGAATGATTCTGAGGTAAGTGCTGAACAGCTTGGGCTTATGCTGCAGGAGGCAGTGAGCGATAAACTGAACAGCAGTTTTGGCGATATTTCACTTTCGTTGGAAGAAATCAAGGGACTGGCTGATGATATTGTCTTTGACGGACAGACAAAGAGCATTAGTAAATTTACGGCAGCGGCCAAAAATTCAGAGGGCTCTTTTAAAAACCTTCAAAATAGCATTGACGAGCTGGACAAGGCAAACTGGGAAGTCGGGCTTGGCATGAAGTTGGACAAGGCAGATAAGGAGAATTACAGAAATGCCATTGATTCCTATGTGGAAAGTGCTAAATCATATGTAAAAAATAAGCATTACGAAGCTTCTGTCGCAATAGACCTCCTGGTTGGGAATTCAGACGGTGGCTATACAGATAGTCTTGATGATACATATAACAGCCTGAATAAGAAAATCAAGAAGTGGGACAAAAAACTGGATGCTGAAATAAAAGTTGCCTTAAAGGATGGGGTCATAGACTTGGATGAAGAGAAAGAGATAACACGCCTGCAAAAGAAGATTCAGAATATCACAAATAAAGTATCTTCTGCAGAGGAAGAGGCCTCTTTTGCATCCTTAAAGATTCGGTATAGCGGTTCTGACCTTGATTCTGAATCTTTTGTAAGCCTTCAGGAAGAAATACAGGCGAATGTGGACAGCATGTCAGAAAATTACGACAGTGCATTGCAGATAAGCCTTACGAATCTGCAACTGCAGTTAGATGAAGGTGAGATTAACCAAAAGCAGTATGACAAGATGCTTCAGAAAATAGCGGATGGTTATAACAAACAGATTGAAGAACTGCAGACAAGGGCCGAAGATTTTCAGCTGGATGCCATAGCAGAAGCGTTCAGCAGCCAGCTGGAGGGGATTCTTCCGGAAATAGAGGGCACAACATCCGAAAAGCTGAAAGAGGCCATGCATAATGCCCTGTCAGTGAAACCGGATGCTGCCCAGTGGACAGCAGAAGATATTACCAAATGGTTTGGGTTGGATGGTCTTGACACAGTAACACAGGATGCGATTGCTGCCATGTTGCAAAATACGGCGCTGACAGTTCCGGACAGTGTTACGGCTTCCCTGCAGGAAAACGCAAAGGCACAGTTCCAGACAATGCTAAATGATGCGACCATGTATGCTCCATTCCTGTCTGCAGGCAATACTTATGGTACATCCATGACAACAGGAATAACAAATAGTATACAGGCAGGTTCATCATTGCTTCGGACGGCAGCTGAAAATTCTGTGAGTACGGCATTTGCCACACCATTCAGTGTGACGGCAAATGTAAATGTTACGCCAAATTATAGTTTTACCAGCAGCCAGTTACCAGCAATGAAATTGAATCCTTCTGCATCCGAACTGCCGTCAAAGCATGCAGCGGGCGGTTATGCCGCAACCAAACAGTTATCGTGGCTGGCTGAGGAAGGTTATGGAGAATATGTTATTCCAACGAATCCAAGCAGGAGGGCAAGAGCCATAGAACTGTATGAGCAGGCTGGACGTGCATTGGGAGTAAGTGCCCATGCAGCAGGCGGTTATGTCGCTGGGGCATATGACAGTGTAATTCCACCATTTACAGGCAGAAATGATGATAACCTGAATTGCATCAGCCGGGCCTTAAAAAATGCTCCTGTGGCCCATAACGAATCCACAGAGTGGGATTACAGGGAAGACCAGCCGGTTTCATACAGTCCGGCAGATTCAAAAGCCAGTAATGCATCCGGTACATCTGTACAGATTAATGTTTCAGTGAATCCGGAATTTAGTATCAGCAGTTCAGAAAGCCAGGATGAGAAAAGTGTTATGGCTGTAATAAAACGCCATATGAAAGAACTGGCAGATGATTTGGGTGGTGAAATTGCAGTACGGATTGAGGACGTATTTTCCAATATGCCAATGGAAGGGGTATAAAACATGAAAATCAAATTAAAGGCGAATGGTGACAGTCCGTTTTATTTTTCTGTCATGCCAGAGCAGATTCAGTGTAAGGATTCTGCGAAATACCAGAGTTTTGAAATATTATCCAAGGGCACTGTAAAAGTGCCCAAAGGTACTGAGGTAGAGGAAGTATCCTGGGACGGGGAATTTTTTGGCGAGGCAAAAAAGGATGAATATATTGTCCAGACAAAGCACTGGCAGGAGCCGAATGACTGTGTGGATATCCTTCTGCGGTACATGAAGAAGAAGACCATTCTGACACTTATTGTTACGGATACATGGATTAACCTGGATGTGACCATTTCATCCTTTAGCACCGTTGCCTATGGTGCATACGGGAATATCAAATATTCTATTTCCTATGCGAAAGTAAAACCTTTGAAAATCTATACCACAAAGGAATCCAAGTCAGGAAAGAAGAAAAAAACAAAGTCCCGGAGCTCCAAGAAAAGCAGTTCCTCTAAATCCTCGTATGTGGTAAAAAAGGGGGATACACTGATTGCAATAGCAAGGAAAAATGGCGTGTCATGGCAGGCAATTTATAAGAAAAATAAAAAAACGATTGAGGCAGCGGCACAGAAGCACAGGAAATCGGATTCTGACAACGGTCACTGGATTTATCCGGGAACAAAACTGGTAATGCCGTAGGAGGTGGCAGGGCATGGTGGATTTGTATAAGGTCAAATATAAGGTTGAAGTAGTCGGAAGTGATTCCAGAAAGTACAACATAACGGATTATATACAGAATCTCGGCTGGGAAGAAAACGATAAAGAAATCTCCATGCGTTCTTCCTTTACTGCAAGAAATGACAAGACATCCAAAGGATATTTATCCGGCATTATCAAGCCGGGGTGTCTTGTCTGTATTTATGCAAAGGCAGGCGGGAGCTATGAGGAAGTAGCAAGGGGGAATGTGGTAACGTGGGAAGGAATTAACCAAAGCAGTGCCCATGATTTGAAGTGTACATCCTATGATGAGTTATATAACCTTCAGAAGAGTCAGGATAATTTCTTTTTTGGTTCCGGCACAGGTACCAAGGCAAGGATTAACAAGGTGCTGAAAGCGTGGAATATTACCCTTTCATCCTATAGTGGTCCAAATAAGAAGCATGGGAAAAAGGCATATAAAAACAAGTATCTGTCAGATATTATCCTTGATATTCTGGATGATGCCTTTAAGAAGGATGGGGAAAGGTGTATTATCCGGACGGAAAAAGGAAAAATAAAAATCATTCCAAGAGGAAGCAATAAAGATGTGTATGTATTCAAAGCGAATAACACCAAAGTGGTAAATCACGTAATCAGTATAGCCAATTTGATTACCAGGGTGAAAATTATTGGCAAGACAAAGAAAAAAGGAAAAGAGAAAGTGATTGCCACGGTTAACGGACAGACAAAGTACGGAATACGCCAGCGGATTTACAACAGAGGTTCTGACGAATCCCTTGGTGCAGCCAAATCGGCTGCAAAAGACATTCTGAAAGAGGATGGGAAGGTTGAGAAGGAGATAACGGTGCAGAGCCCGGATGTTCCATTTATCCGTAAAGGGGATTTGGTATACATGCAGGTTGGCAGTCTGAAAGGTTACTATTATGTTATGGGAATCCGTCATGATGCGGATACCGGAAGCATGTCAATGGACATAAAAAGAAAGGGTGATGGTCAGTGGCATTTCAGTCAAATCAGGGGATAAACAGGCTGGCAGCCGTTTTGTCAAACAGGATGCGGGGCTATCAGGAATCCCCATATCCTTTGGATTTTGGTTCTATTCTTGCAAACGGCAGCCTTTTGACAAATACATTTCCAAAAGAAATTCCGCAAGGGGATTATACGGTACTGGAACATACAAAGTATTTGAAACCGGGGGACAGGGTACTGGTATCCTGGGTTGATTCAGAAGCAGTTGTAACAGGGATACTGGCAAATTAACGGAGGAAACCTAGATGGATAATGAGCTTTTCCCGGTAATTGATGTACCGGATATTACAGAGGAAGATGAGGAATACGACACAGAATACAAAAGAAGTGTTAAATGGGATCTGGCCGCTGGGGACTTTGTACGTGACGGTTCCAATAACATGGTGGAATGTGATGGGAAGGAAGCATATGCGATTTGGTGTGTCAAGATGGTCCAGACAGAACGGTACTGCCATATGTCGTACCTGGAGGAAGCCGCGGGGGTTGACCTTGGGGCAGAGATGGAAGAGGCATTGAATGAAAGCGACCACAAGGTGACAGAATCCATGATTACAAGGACAATTACGGAAGCACTTATGGCAAATCCCCGGACAGAATATGTCCGTAATTTTGTATACACATGGGAAGGTGATGAAGTGCATTTTACCTTCGAGGTAAAGGGCATTGAATTTGAAGAAATGATAACGATATCACTATAAGGGGAGGGAAACAGATGCAGCTGGAGTTTACGGCGCCGGATTTTGTGGAGGACAGTTCACCGGAAGATATACATGAAAGAATGATGCAGAAATTGCCTGCAGATATAGATGATACACCAGGCGGGTTTCCATATGACTTTACAATGCCGGCCGCTATAGAGAAAGCTGATTTTATTCAGTTTTATCTTGTACGGGCACTGATGATAGCCTTTCCGCAGTTTGCCTGGGAGGAATGGCTTGACTATCATGGTATGCAGGTTAACCTAACGCGTCATCCTGCAAGGAAAGCATCAGGAATAATTCTTATTACCGGAGAAGCAGGAACGGAAATAGAAGCAGGGACAATTTTCTGCGTACCGGCTACAGAATATACCCCTGCTTTGGAATACAGTACAAATGAGGAGTGTATCATTGGTGAGGATGGAACGGTATCAGTGGCTGTTACTGCTGTGGAAGAAGGGCCTGCATCAAACATAAAGGCAAACACGATAGCAATCATGGATGAACCAGTGGATGAAATTACATCCATAACAAATCCGGAAAAAATTTCCGGCGGAACAGAAAGGGAAAGCAATGATGATTTTTACGACCGCATAGCGGAGGAGTACGCAAACAGCCGGACATATCTTGGAAATGACATTGACTATATACGCTGGGCGAAGGAAGCAGGAGCAGGCGATTGTATAGTAGATGCCTGTTATGATGGTCCCGGAACGGTAAAACTGGTTCTTGTGGATACAAACGGCCAGCCGGCCAATGAATCCCTGCTGGAAGATGTGTATAACTATATTGTTTCACCGGAAGACCGGACAAGGAGACTTCTTCCGACGGCCTGTGCAAAATTAACCTGTGTTGCGGCGGTATCAAAGCCTGTTAATTATATCTGCACAGGCCTTCTTTTATCAGAGTATGTCAGTATACCCCAGGTTGTCACTGCATTTGAAAAGCTGGTAAAAGATGTATACAGGGAAGCAAAGAAGGAAGGGATTTTGCGGTATAACGACATTCGTCCGCTGGTCAGTGCGGTTGACGGAGTAGAGGATTTTGACACTTTCCTTGTTGATGGAGGAATGGTCAATATTGTCTTACAGAGCGGGGAATATCCGGAAACAGGCAATTGTGAATTCAGTTAACGGAGGTTGGACATGGAGAAATTTGATATCGAGAATTTTCCTATAAGCCCGAGCGCTATACGCATGATGGAATCCGTTTCTTTGGATTTTTATGAAAATTCCTATGTTGGCAAATGGCTGTATCAGGTAATGGGGCTGGAATATGATGCCGTTCTGGATATTTTAGAGGAACTTCCGGAGCAGTTTTTTCCGGAGACAGCTACATGGGGGATTCGCTATCATGAGGAAAAATGGCAGATTCCGGTAATGGAAACACTGGAAATCGAAGAACGGCGCAGGCGGATATATGAAAAAAGGGATTTCAAGGCACCAATGACACCATACAAGATGGAGCAGTATCTGAATCAGGTTACTGGTATGGAATTTCATGTGCTGGACTGCCACGACTCTGGCGGGTATGCCTTTCGCCCGGAACACCCCAATGTTTTCAAGGTTATATACATATTAGAGGATTTGCCGGGGATGGATATAAAACGGATAAAGAAAATACTGGACAGAATCAAGCAGTCGCACACGGCATATACACTTACCGGGCTTATTATCATTATTATGGATAACCGTTCTGCAGAGCAAATATACGTACAGAAACTGTGTATCCATTTTGCCATTCCTTTCCAAATAGCATGGCTTCTTGATGGTGAATACTGTCTTGATGGTGAAAAACTGCTGGATTCTTCCATCAAATTTGGAATGTTTACAAAGCCGGATGATACCAGAGTCATACATAAGGATATCAGTATGCGGCATCATGGGCAGTTTGGCAGTGCAGGTGTCACCATAAAAAGGAATGCCTGGTTTCTTGACGGAGAAAATCTACTGGATGGAAGCAGGCTGTTAAATGCGGAAGTAACATATGAGACAATATAGGAGGAATAAAAGATGTCAGAAGCAGTAGTAACATTGGCAGCAAGAAAAAAGATAGTACGTGCAAGGGCAGGGGAAATCACCCTTCCCAAAATAGTGGGATTTGCTTTTGGGGATGGCGGTGTGGATGCTTCTGGGAATCCAATAATGCCGACGTCGGAGCAGGCAGTTCTTGGCCATGAACTTCTCAGAAAAGGTATTGATGGTTACATAATGCTTTCAGATACACAGTGCAGGTATGAATGTACCTTATCAACCGGTGAACTGGCAGATGAAGACATCAGCGAGATTGCTGTGTATGATGAGGACGGTGATTTGATTGCAATTAAGACTTTTAGGCCAAAAGGGAAAGACGGCGATATGGAAATGCTGTTCCAGATAGATGATATATTCTAGGGAGGGTGAATGACAATGGCAGTATTCAATGTAAAAGGCACTTATACGGAAACAATGGAAAAGTTTAATACGTCTGACCAGGGGCATGCTGATGTGTTTAATATGAGAATGCAGGTTCTTCTTGATAATGATAAGTACATGAAAGAAGAAGTTGACAAATGTCCTAAAGGGAATGGCTTGGAGTTCAGCGTAGTAGACGGCATTTTGAATGTGACATTTGATAATGGCGAGGAGGGATAAGGATGGCAAAGGAGACAATACAGATAGCGGATAAGCCGACGCTGGATAGAATCCTGGAATTTCTGCTGGGTGATGAGGCCGGGCTTGCAGTTTTGAAAAGCCTGCTGATAGAAAGCGCAGATAAGGCAGAGTCAACGACAGACGATTTAAAAGAAGTGAATCGCGCCGTAGATACAATATCAGGGTATCTTACGAGTAACACGTATGGACTGAATGCTATCAAAACAGCAATCAGTGGCCGCGCCAATGAGAGCACATCAACAGCAATCAAAGGATTACTGGAAAACGGTACATATGGCCTGAATGCGTTAAAAAATGCAATCACAGGACGGGCGAATGAAACAACAGTGAATGCAGTGAAGGCATTGCTGGAGAATGGGAATTATGGGCTGAATGCACTAAAAACAGCGATTAGTAATTCAAAGAAATTCAGCAATACAACAGCAGGGGTGCTGCAGATAAATTCAAAGGTATCAGAAATTGGAACTGATACTGTAAAACGAACAATCCTTGCCGCGTATTCACCTGAAATCAACATTTCAGGTAATGGGCAGATAGTGTTTTACGATACAAATAAATTCAATCCGACGACTGTAAGTATAGCTAAATTGGTGGATGTGGTTATAGATGGCTGTGCCGTTCCTATCGCTAAAACTTCTGATAATATTGATTCATTTACATTATACAAAAATGGTGCGACTGAACCTCTGTATATTCCTAGGAAAGTGGAGTTTGGTAACTCTTTTAAATGCAAGCTTGGATTTTTTGGCGCAATAAGTAGTGGTTACAGTACTGATATAACCTGTACGGCGGAAGCAAATTATTTTGTACAGCTAAGATAGAAGGGGGAGTTATTGTGTTAATAAAATCAGAAATATATACAGATGAAAATGGTGTTGAAAGACAAAAAGATTATTTCGGGCCGGATAAAGATACTATTACATCTACCATTGACAGCCCGATCCCACAGGAAACCGAATATCACGAACCTGCAGAAGTGGAACAGGAGATATCGGGTGAAGAGATTCAGGCGCAGATACTGTTAAACCAGGCAGATATTATCGCTAAACAGCAGGAACAGGAAGAAGTACTGGCCGAAATGCTGTTACAGCAGACAGTGAAACAGCAGGAGCAGTAAGAGGTTCTTGCGGCCATCTTGCTAAATCAAATGAAGGGAGGTGAGGGGGATGTTTAGCATTGTAAAGAGGTTTTATAACCGGGGAATCTACAATACAGATGACGTTGGTGCATTTGTGAGAGCCGGACGGTTGTCCGTAGATGAGTACAGACAGATAACAGGAAAAGAATATGCAGAATAGTAACACGAAGAGCCGGAAGGCTCTTTTTTGATGTATCAAAAAAGCTGTGACAGTGCAGCAGGAAGGAGAACGATATGCAGGAAACATTGCTGGCCATAGTGATATCTGCTGGCCTTCCATCTGCAATTATGTCTTTTGGCCTTGCCCGGTTAAATGCCAGGATGAACAAAAGGCAGGAGGAAGCTGAAAAGAAGGCAGACAGGAAGGAGGATGCAAGACGTAAGAATGAAGCGATTGTGATTGAGGGGATGGTGGCAGCCATCACGCTGGGGGAAGCAACCGCAAAGGCAGTACAGCGGATTCCAGACGCGCATTGCAATGGCGATATGCACGAAGCGTTGGAATATGCAACAGAAATCAAGAATAAACACAGGGATTTCATTAGGAAACAGGGTGTTGATGCTCTGTATTAAACAGGAGGTAGATTATGAGGAAAATTGATTGGAAAGATGTAGGAAAGAGGGCAGCTAAGACATTTGCCCAGGCATTTATAGCAACAATCAGCATAGAGCAGGTTACATCCATTGCGGATGCAGAAAGCGCAAAGATAGTTCTCGGCTATATGCTGATTGCCGGAACGTCAGCGGGAATATCAGCAGTATGGAATATGGCGGCAGGCTATATGCAGAAAGATAAGGAGGCGTAATATGCAGGGGAAACATGATATCAGGATAGACAGAAGTAAACTGCATCCGCAGCTTAACTATAAACTGGGGCTGTTACTTAAAAAATGCAAGAAGAAAGGAATCTATCTGATTGTTACAGAGGGATTCCGAAGCAAGGAGCAGCAGGACATGCTATATGCAAAGGGACGTACCGTGCCCGGAAATATTGTTACAAATGCAAGGGGCAGCAGTTACAGCAGCCAGCACCAGTGGGGCATAGCATTTGATATTGCCATGAACTATGACATTGATGGTGATGGAAAGGTATCGGATGATACATGGAATATAAAAGGATTTCAGAGGGTTGCAAAGATAGCGAAGTCCATTGGTTTGGGCTGGGGTGGTGACTGGAAGTCCTTCAAAGATACTCCCCATTTTTATTTAAAAAAATGGGGAAGTACCACTGCAAAGTTAAAACAGCAGTATGGCACTTTCGAGAACTTCAAAAATACTTGGAGTGCTTCTGTTGACCGGGGAATGGGCCTAATTCTTTGGAAAGATGCACTAAAAACAAAGAAGATACTTAGGATTCCGAATGGGGAGCGTGTACAGGTATTATACACAAAACTTTGGTATGCAAAAGTGAAGTATCAGGGGAAATATGGCTTTGTCAATAAGAAATATATATAAGATAAAAGATGTGCCACAATGAAAGTGGCATAATATACATGTATACAATGTTTGAAGAGTTATTGTAAAAAAAGCATTGTTAAAGGTAGTAGAAGCATCAGAACAGAACGTGACAAACATTTGTTAGGAAAGATAAAAAAACAAGTAAATTGCTCCATAACCTTAACGGATAGGATATATCACAATCCGCTATAAAATAACAAACGACACAAACCAGTGTCAAAAAATGATATTTTATAGGAGAAGGAGCGACGATGTATGATAAGAATTTTACTGTCTATCAAGCTCGGCGAACTTAAATGGAGTCAGGCTGATTTAGCAAGGGCAACTGGTATTAGACCAAATACAATCAGTGAATTGTACCATGAGTACACAGAAAGAATTAATTTGGAGCATTTGGACCTTATATGTGAAGCTCTGCATTGTGAACTCGATGAACTGATTGTAAGAGTACCAAATGATTATACCAAAATCACCCACACTAGAGCTGGCTCTGTAATTTCGTCAGACAGATAGTGCTGCAACACTACTGTAAAAAGGAAAGGCGTTTGTGTATTGACGTCTTTCTTTTTTACGGAAATTTATAAACATTCTATGGAATTTATTTCCAAGGACTTTTCGAGAATGGATATATCCATGTCATTATCAGCATAACCCTGACGAATTGTTTCTATATAATGAGAGGATGGTCTTCCAGGAAGCTGGCGTTCATTCATGATATATACCATTGCTTTCTTTTTTCTGCCAGCAATATCTACCATAATATTTTTTTTGAAATAATAGTGAGGATATCCCTCGTATATATCAAGGCGATATTCATCCCTTCGTTGAATTTCCCATATTAAAATAGGAACGGTCGAGCCAGCTTTTCTTTCGATTGTTGCGTGTGAGTTCGTCTTGGTACCTCTGTAAACCAACTCCCAGTTATTTAATACTCCTTTAGCATAAACTCTTGCAGAGGGACATCTAATAGCCATCTGTGCCAAATTAAGGTTGCTTCCATAAGCAATATATAACTTTCCCATGATATTTTTCTCCGTCTCTCCCCGTTTTGCCGATAGGCCAGCATCTTATATTAAGCAGCTCTACAGGTCATTCCAGCAGCTTTCTTTAGAGGTGTCATAAGGTGCAGACGACAAGTTTTGAATTCGTATCCGTAGAGTCCCAGGCGTTGTGTGAGAATATTTCTCATTATCGTAACTTTCTGTTCTGCTGTATATCCAGCCATAGAACGGAATGCAATTTTCTCCTGCGAAGTGATGGCCCATGCAGATACTGCCAAGCAGAACTGGATGTATGCTTTGATTTTGCCAGCATGCAGAGTGCTGTTGAAAAGTCTGAATTCTACAGTGCCTTTGGAAAAATAGCTGTGTAGATTTACCCCATGATAGCGAGTACTGTTATAATGCTCATGATTGATACCGCCTGAGTATCCGTCGTTTGCCATGCTATACCAAATTTGCTCTGCCTTTTCCTTTGAAATGTTTTTATCTTTTTTCATTTCAATCAGAAGCAAGGAATTTAACTTGTGGCACCAGCGGTTAGCACGATCTCCGATTTCAAGTGCTTCATAAATTAAATCCTGTCGGGAAGTCATAAAGTTTACCAGCCTCCGGAGGGATTGAGGATTGTGATTTGCTCCGTCAACGTGAATATGGATGCCGCAGCTACTGTGGGATTTGGCACCATTTTCACGCAGCTTTCTCATGATGCTTTGTAAAAGCTCTATATCCTCGTATCCAAGCGGAGGTGTAACAAATTCTACTCTGTATTCATCCATGGGAGCATTGCTATTATCATTTCTAATTGGGCTTATTGAAGAATCTCTCATAACCTTCCATTTGCGTGCTGTCTGGTCAACAATAGTGCGCGTTTCGTAGCAACTGTCATTTGGATGTGATGGTGTGACGCCGAGCACTTCTGCGACAATGGTAGCTGCCTTTTCTCTTGTGATTCCTGTCATTTCTACTTCTACTCCGAATAATTGATTTTTTAACATATATTTGTCCTCCTTAATAATCAAAATATTGATTGTTTTGATTAACTTTTTGATTATATGTATATATTACCATATGAATCTGGAAAGTCAATACCTTTTTGATTAAAATAATTAGAAAACTAATTAAAATGATTGACTTCTTTACTTTTATGGTGTAGAATTAGAAAAATAATGGAGGTGATCTAACGTGATTAAATGTCATTTATCTGATTTGATGGGGAGAGATAAGAAGAGAATACAGGATGTATGTAATGAAACAGGGCTGGCTAGAAATACTGTGGCTAACCTGTATAACGAAAAGGCGAGTAGAGTGGATTATAATACAATGGAGCAACTATGTAAGATGTTTCATTGTACAGTAGGAGAATTGTTCCAGTATGATACAGAGTAAAGAGAAATACTTGAGAACTTTTTTATATTTTAGGTAGAGCAGTTGAAAAAATATGTAATAATTCTTATAATTTCAATAAGAAATATGCTGGTAAATGTAGTATCTGATAGAAATTGTAGTGTAATTCGGTGATGTTTTTGTGATGTTAATGGCCAATTAAAATGAAAGTAGGGAGAGTAACAAATATTAAAATGAGTGAAATAATTATTGTTTTTGGTGATGAAAGTTCACGGAAATGCTATTACGAAATCGAGTTCGAATAGTCGGAGCTAAGCCGCAAAGCTCGTAAACACTAGGGTTTGGCGG
>CANRVD010000026.1 GCA_947643145.1 uncultured bacterium
TCCCGACCTTCTGATCCGTAGTCAGACGCTCTATCCAGCTGAGCTACGCGCACATCTCATATGCTCTTTCAAGCACCGAACGAATTATATTATATTATAAATCTCTGTAAAATGCAAGCCCTTTTTCTATTTTTTTACTATTCATATTTTGGGCATGTTACTATTCACAGTAACTTTGGGACTTTTATCATAAATCCTTCATATATCCCAGATGGAACTTCTATAATCCAGTCTGGCGCGCCGACATGTCTTCTATGGTATAGACATCTTCTTTTCTCAATGCATCCATTGTCTGCACCTCCATTTTTTTAGGGGAATGCCAGCGCATTCCCCTAGCAAAAATCACTATGCGATAGTTTTCCTATTAGATAAGACTTTCATACAGTTTTGTAATATCTTCTACCGAAGTCTCCTTAGGATTTCCTGGTCTGCATGCATCATCATAAGCAGACTGTGCAAGGAATGCAATATCTTCCTTCTTCACAATATCCTTCAGATCGGCTGGAATTCCGACATCCTGTGAAAGCTTCTTAACAGCGTCTACGGCAGCTTTCCTGTACTCCTCCTGAGACATATTTTCTGTTCCCTCTACGCCCATAGCCTTTGCAATATCACGATACTTCTCACCGGTTGCATCTGCATTATACTCCATAACAGTTGGAAGGATAATCGCATTGGCGACTCCATGAGGAGTATCATAAAGTGCACCTAGCGGATGTGCCATAGAATGAACAATACCAAGTCCTACATTTGAGAACCCCATACCAGCTACGTACTGGCCAAGTGCCATGCCTTCTCTTCCTTCCGGTGTATTATCAACAGCTCCCCTTAAGGAACGTGCAATAATTTCAATTGCTTTTAGATGGAACATATCTGATAATTCCCATGCCCCTGCTGTGATATAGCCCTCAATCGCATGTGTCAAAGCATCCATACCAGTTGCCGCTGTCAGTCCCTTTGGCATAGAAGACATCATATCAGGGTCAATAAACGCAACGACAGGGATATCATGCGGGTCAACGCAAACCATCTTACGGTTCTTCTCCGCATCCGTAATTACATAATTAATCGTAACCTCTGCTGCTGTTCCTGCCGTTGTCGGCACTGCAAAGATAGGCACTGACTTATTCTTTGTGTCCGCAACACCTTCCAGGCTGCGTACATCTGCAAATTCAGGGTTGTTAATAATGATACCAATTGCCTTTGCTGTATCCATCGAGGAACCACCACCAATCGCAATCAGGTAATCTGTTCCGGCACTCTTATATGCCTCCACTCCTGTCTGCACATTCTCAATCGTTGGGTTTGGTTTAATGTTAGAATACATTTCATAAGCCAGCCCATTTTTTTCCAACACATCAAGAACCTTCTTAGTTACACCGAACTTTACTAAATCCGGGTCCGAACATACAAATGCTTTCTTAAATCCTCTTGCTTTTGCTTCATCTGCGATACAATCAATTGCTTTTGCCCCGTGGTAAGAAGTTTCATTTAAAATAAATCTGTTTGCCATAAACTCCAATCCTTTCTGTTTTTAAAATTTCAAGTGACTATTATTACTATTCACAGCCACTCATCTCATCATACGATAGGCGATAAATAGTAACCTACTATTTTCATTATAAAGGCTTATCCCCAAAAAAGCAACTACGAGACTTTCCTGTATTATACAAATTCCCTGGACAATACTGTCCAGGGAATCGATTTACATAAAAAGTCTTACTGGATAAACTTCCTGATTTCTTTCATCAGATATTCCACAGATTCTTCTACAGTCTGTCCTGCCGTATCAATCACAATTTGTGGATTTTCCGGCTTTTCATACGGACTTGTAATGCCTGAGAAGTTTGGAATCTCACCGGCCCTTGCCTTCTTATACAGACCCTTTACATCCCTCTTCTCGCATTCTTCTATGGAAGTAGCCACGTAAACTTCTACAAAATTATCTTCACCAATAATCTCCCTTGCAGACCGCCTGTCACGGACAAACGGAGAGATAAAAGACGTCAGCACAATCAGTCCGGCATCATTCATCAGCTTGGACACTTCGGCTACACGGCGGATATTTTCAATTCTGTCAGATTCCTTAAAAGTCAAATCCTTATTCAGTCCCATACGGACATTATCCCCATCCATAACCATCGTATGCTTGCCTTCTGCAAAAAGCCGCTTTTCCAGTGCATTGACAAGGGTAGACTTTCCTGCCCCTGAAAGTCCTGTCAGCCAGATTGTCTTAGGCTGCTGATCCTTCTGCTTTGCCCGCAGATCTCTTGTAATATCCATCTCATGCCAAGTCAGGTTGCCCTCGCGGCGCAGCGGATGCTCTACTACACCACAGGCTGATGTCATATTTGTAATGCGGTCAATTAAAATAAAACTTCCAAGTTCTTTATGATTTGCAAAGATATCATAAACTATCTTATCAGAACAACTAATATCACAGATAGCAATCTCGTTTTTAAATAATCGCTCTGCCTTTACCTTCTGTCCGGTATTCACATCAACTTTATGCTTGATATTCATAACAACAGCAGGTACAAGCTGTGTACCAATCTTAAGATAATAATTCTTTCCTTCTACTAACTTTGAATCATCCATCCAAAGAAGCTTTGCCGTAAACATCTTGCTGACATGCAGGCTGACATCCTTAACCATGACACAGCCGCGTGAAACGTCAATCTCTCTGTCAAGCTCTACCGTTACTGCTTCTCCGCGTACTGCTTCCGTTACCTTTTCCGTCATATTGTGGATGCTCTTAACTTCTGCCGTTGTATCATTTGGCAATACAAGAACCTCGTCACCTTCATGGATTTCACCGACTTCAATCTGTCCCTGAAAACCTCTGAAGGTACGGTCAGGACGGCTTACTCTCTGAATCGGCAGAACAAAGCCTCCCTGGTCGCTCTTATCTGATACATCAATGTCCTCTAAATAAGAAAGCAGGGTCTTACCCTTATACCAGCCCATAACCTTAGACGGATTGGTAATATTATCTCCGACGGTTGCTGAAACAGGAATCGTATATAAAGACTCGAAATTATACTCTTCTGTCATCGTTTTAATATCTGATACAATTTGGTTATACGTATACTTTTCATAGTCAACCAAATCCATTTTATTAATGGCATATACCACATGGCGTATTCCCATCAGGGCACAAATACGCGTATGGCGTCTGGTCTGAATCAGAACGCCCTTCGAAGCATCTACCAGAATAACTGCTAAGTCTGCAAAGGATGCTCCAACAGCCATATTTCTGGTGTATTCCTCATGCCCCGGAGTATCTGCTACAATAAAACTTCTCTTTTCTGTTGTAAAATAGCGGTACGCCACATCAATGGTAATTCCCTGTTCCCTTTCTGCCATCAGGCCATCCAAAAGAAGGGAATAGTCAATTCCTCCGCTATTGCTTCCTACTTTACTATCCAATTCCAACGCCCGCTCCTGGTCTGCAAAGAGAAGCTTTGCATCATAGAGCATATGGCCAATCAATGTGGACTTTCCATCGTCCACGCTTCCACAGGTAATAAATTTCAATAAGCTCTGCATTAAAAATATCCCTCTCTCTTTCGTCGTTCCATACTACCAGCTGCTTCATTGTCAATAACACGGCTTGTTCTTTCCGATGATACCGCACTCAGTGTTTCGTCGATAATCTCATCCAATGTTGTCGCATTAGACTCGACACCTCCTGTCAACGGATAGCATCCAAGCGTCCTGAAACGAATCATCTTCTTCTCCACCTTTTCGTCCGGCATGATTCTCATTCTGTCATCATCTACCATGATAATATTTCCGTCACGCTCTACGACTGGTCTTTCTGCCGCAAAATAAAGTGGTACAATATCTATATTTTCCTGTCTGATATACTGCCAGATATCCTTCTCTGTCCAGTTCGAAAGCGGGAATACACGAATACTTTCACCCTTGAAAATCCTCGTATTGTATAACTTCCACATCTCCGGGCGCTGGTTCTTTGGATCCCATGCCTGTTCTGCATTACGGAAGGAGAAGATTCTCTCCTTTGCACGGGATTTTTCCTCATCACGCCTTCCTCCGCCAAAAGCAGCCGTAAATCCATACTTTGTCAGCGCCTGTTTCAGTGCCTGCGTCTTCATAATGTCCGTGTATGCAGAACCATGATCGAAGGGATTGATTCCCTGCTTAATACCTTCTTCATTGCTGTACACAATCATGTCCAGTCCGTACTTTTTTGCTACATCATCACGAAACTGAATCATCTCCCTAAATTTCCATGTTGTATCAATATGCATAAAAGGGAACGGCGGCTTCTCCGGATAAAATGCCTTTAATGCAAGATGCAACATAACAGAGCTGTCTTTTCCAATGGAATACAGCATTACCGGCTTTTCGCACTCAGCAGCCACTTCACGCATAATGTAAATGGCTTCTGCTTCCAGTGCCTGCAAATGGGATAACTGTTTCATCTTATTTAACCTCGTTTCTGCGCTGTTATCTTCTTAGGAACTTGATTTTCAGTTCCTTGCCGATGCTACGCCAATCAGCGCATGGCGGTAGAACGGCTGTTTCCAAAAATAAAATCACTCTACTATTCGTATTTTATTTTTTAAACGATGCACTACATTACGGCTTTCCACAAAAATGCTATACTCATCAACAGCAAAGTCCGCCATCGAGACTGCAAAGGAAACCCTTACTTTTCCTACTTTCATCCCCTCATAATTCTGCATATAGGCATGTTTCTCCCCTACAAAATAAACTCTGTCAATCCTTCCCGGAAGAATAAAGCTTACAAACAACTCACCACAAAGGCGAATCCCTCCAAAATAAGCTCTGTCAATTGGCTCCTCTGCTTCAACAGGAAGTACTCCATGAAATTCCTCAGGCGGGGCAATCCCCCCAAAAATAACATCTTCCATCAGCGCAACCGGCTTACAAAACTCTAAAATATCCGGTTGAAAAAGCCATGTCATATTAATTACTTTATAAAAATAGACACTTCGTATGGTTTCCCCTGTACTACTGTCCACCTCTTCCAGACAAAACTTTCTTCCCCCCTGCTGCTTCTTCCGCAAATCAGCACATAACAGATAACGGCTGCCATCTGCGGAAAGAATACTGCTTTCCTTTTCTTTCTCTGTTCTCTTGCTGACTGGATGGCAAAGTTTTCCCCGAAAACTGTCTTTATCAGCCTCCGGTAACCTGCTTCCATAAATTATCTGCCCATTTTGCAAATTTAATTCCACAACTTGTCCCGGATTTCCCTTTTTCCCTGCAGTTGCATATAAATACAAAGAATCTCCCTGACTGCCGGCAACGCCTTTTACCGGAAAATCTACTAAAAAGGTTCTGTAAACCCTGCCAAGATAATCCATCTCGTGATAACGGCACGGCCTGTACTGCCCATTTTTTTCCATACGGTTAACAGTACGGTCCTCATATAAAAAATGCCCATTTATCAAAGGAATCATTCCAATCCGTTTAGAACGGAGCTGAATGGAATAACGGATTGCTCCATTACAATCTGTTACAATGGGGTCAAAAGACAACCCACTGACTATTATAAAGGGAAATTGTGACAAATTTTTGTTATAATTTTCCATCTGGATTCTCTCGTCTTTTTTTTCCAGCTCCGGTATATAAATCCGTACTTTCCTCCGCTTAATTACAGTTCCCGAAATATCAAACATTTCCAGCTCAATATCATTGTTTCTATGTGCATATAATCCAAGAACCGGAACCCGATGACGCTTTGTGTAACCTGTTTCTCCAACAAAATCAGCCTCCGGCGTATCTCCAAGCACCCGGTAACGAACTTTTGTCTCCTGCGAAGAATTAAAAAGCAGCAGAGCAGACTGCTTCACAATATCATAAGGATTGGGAATCACTAAAATATGCTGAAACGTATACATATGATTATCCAATATTTTTTCAAAGGCATAGTCCCGTACCTGAGTAAGATATGCCTGTTGGGGTACTTTTCGGAAAGAAGATAATATTCTCTTTCCCTCCCGTGGAAATACTTCTTTCTCATATGTTCTGTCTAACTTCCTCAAATCACTTTCGCTATATGTGATTTTTGAACCCCTTTTCACATCCACAAAATAATTTTGAAACAGTCCCATAGGCATTCTCCTTTATTATAACTTCATGGTAAGCTGGATTCGCTGTTTCTTCAAATCAATGCTCATAACCTTAACATCCACAATATCACCAACGCTGACTACCTCTAAAGGATGCTTTACAAACTTTTTATTGGACAGCTCAGAGATATGAACGAGACCATCCTGATGCACCCCAATATCGACAAATGCTCCAAAGTCAATTACATTCCTGACTGTCCCCTTTAAAATCATGCCTTCCTTTAAATCCTTCATTTCCAGTACATCTGTACGAAGAATCGGTTTTGGCATCTCATCTCTTGGATCTCTCGCCGGCTTTTCTAACTCCTTCAAAATATCCATTAATGTGATTTCGCCAATTCCAAGCTCCTCAGCCATCCTTTTTTTATCTTTCACCCTGTTTGCAAGTCCAGAAACTTTTCCTGCACCATTCTTCTCACTGGAATTTTCAACCGGAATGGCAGTGTCTCCAAACGCCTTTGCAAATGCAGCGCCAAAAGCTGTATTGGTATTGCGTATCTTAAATTCTTTCTTCTTTTCCCTGCCAGGCTGCTTTTTTACCACAGACTGTCTGGCAATCTCACTTTGCAGCTTCTTTACGTCCTCCATTGTCATGCCAAGCCTGCATAACAGCTCATTTGCAGCATCATATGTCTCAGGATGGACACTTGTTGCATCCAAAGGATTCTCTCCATCCTGAATACGCATAAACCCTGCACACTGCTCAAATGCCTTAGGCCCCAGCTTTGGAACCTTTAAAAGCTCCTTACGGCTTTTAAATCTGCCATTTTCTTCCCTGTAAAGTACGATGTTTTTCGCAATTGGTTTTGAAATTCCTGAAATATATTCTAACAGAGATGCCGATGCTGTATTCAAATCGACACCTACTTTATTGACACAGTCCTCTACCACACCGGACAAAGCCTCTGAAAGCTTTTTCTGATTCATGTCGTGCTGGTACTGACCAACCCCAATCGAACGCGGCTCAATCTTCACCAGCTCTGCCAAAGGGTCCTGCAGACGCCTTGCAATAGAAGCTGCACTTCTCTGTCCCACATCAAAGTTCGGAAACTCCTCCGTAGCCAGCTTACTTGCAGAATATACGGAAGCTCCCGCCTCATTAACAATAATATATTGTACCGGCCTGCCAATTTCCTTTAGCATCTCCGCTATAATCTGCTCCGATTCCCTTGATGCCGTTCCATTTCCTACAGAAATAAGGGAGATATCGTATTTTTCAATAAGCTTTTTCACAACCTTCTTTGTCTCTTCCACCTTATTCTGCGGAGCCGTTGGATAGACAACGGTGGTATCCAGTACCTTTCCTGTGGCATCCACTACCGCTAACTTACAACCGGTACGAAATGCCGGGTCCCATCCCAAAACATTTTTTCCGGCAATCGGAGGCTGCATCAGAAGCTGCTCCAGATTTTTACCAAATACCCTGATTGCCCCATCTTCTGCCTTCTCTGTCAAATCGCCTCGGATTTCCCGCTCAATTGCCGGTGCAATCAGACGCTTATAACTGTCTTCAATCGCTTCCATAAGGTAACGCTCCGAATCCGGATTTTCTTCCGTAATAATCTGCTTCTTTAGATACTGTAAAATCCTCTCCTCCGGCGCCTCTATTTTAACCAGCAATATCTTTTCCTTTTCCCCACGGTTTAATGCCAAAACCCTGTGGCTTGCCACTTCACTTAACCGTTCCTGATAATCATAATACATCTCATATACAGAAGCTGCCTTTTCATCCTTTGCAGCAGAAAGAATTCTTCCCTCCTCAAAGGTAATATTTCGGATATACATCCTGTAGCCTGCATTGTCCGATATTTCTTCTGCAATAATATCTTTTGCACCTGCAATGGCCTCACCAGCATCCGCAACTTCCTTTTCCTCAGAAATATATTTTACAGCCTCTTCTTCCACAGCCACGGAAGCATCCTGCCGTAAAATAAACTCCGCAAGCCCCTCCAATCCCTTTTCTTTTGCAATCATTGCACGTGTCCTTCTCTTTGGACGGTATGGACGGTATAAATCATCAACTTCAACCTGTGTTTTTGCATTTAAAATCTGCTCCGTTAACTCTTCCGTTAACTTTCCTTGCTCCTTTATGCTTGCCATAACCTGTTCCTTCTTTTCTTCCAAATTACGAAGATAAAGAAGACGTTCATGCAGATTACGAAGCTGCTCATCATCCAGAGAGCCATGTGCCTCCTTACGGTATCTGGCAATAAAAGGAATCGTATTTCCCTCATCAATAAGCTTTACTGCTGCCTCGACCTGCCAAAGCTTTACCTCTATTTCCTGTGCAATTTTCTGATAGATATCCATGCTTTACCTCTTTTCTGCTTTTATAGTTCCTAACAGAACCAGTGGTAAGGAAAATGTTTGCGCATTCACCTTACCACCGCTATTGTACATTTACTCTCTAAATCCTATTTTGCTAATGAAAATGCCGCATGAACTGCCTGCGCAGCATCTTCTGTGTATCTCTCATCAATTAAAACCGTAACGCGGATTTCTGATGTGGAGATTTGACGGATATTAATGCCTGCATCGTAAAGAGCTTCAAACATTTTTGCAGCAACTCCCGGATTCGTAATCATACCCGCTCCGACAACAGATACCTTTGCCACATCCCTGCTTACTGTGATATTTTTACACTTCAGGCTGGTATTGCCATGACGCTTCAATGTTTCTGTTACTTCCTCTTCCATATCTTCTGTAACAGTAAAACTAATATCCTGCGTTCCATTATGCTCTACAGACTGTAAAATCATATCAACATTTACCATATGATTTGCCAGATGCTGGAATAGTTTGAAAGCAACTCCTGGCTTATTTTCAAGGCCTTCTACTGCAAACTGAACGACATTTTTATCTGTGGCAACCCCACTTACTAACATTTTCTCCATATTACTTTCCTCCTTTACCACCGTTCCTTCACTTGTATTTAAACTAGAGCGGACAACTAACTGAACACCGTATTTTTTGGCCATCTCAACCGAACGATTATGCAGAACTCCTGCACCAAGACTTGCAAGCTCTAACATCTCATCATACGTAATTTCATCCAGCTTACGCGCTGACGGCACAACACGTGGGTCTGCCGTAAAGACACCATCCACATCGGTATAAATTTCACAGGCATCTGCATGCAGGGCTGCGGCCAGTGCAACAGCCGTTGTATCAGAACCACCACGTCCTAATGTTGTAAAATCATCATATTTACTAATTCCCTGAAAACCTGTTATCACTACAATCCGACGGTTATCCAGCTCAAAATGTATTCTTTGTGTATCAATTTTCTTTAATCTCGCATTTCCATAATCTGCTGTCGTATGCATTGCAACCTGAAAAGCATTTAAGGAAACCGCAGGAACTCCTAAAGAATCCATTGCCATCGCCATCAAAGCGACAGAAGTCTGCTCTCCGGTAGTCAAAAGCATATCCATCTCTCTTTTTGACGCCTTTGGGTTAATATCCTTTGCCATATCAAGCAATACATCGGTCTGCTTACCCATAGCTGATAAAACTACTACTACCTGATTTCCTTTTTTATAATCTTCTATACAACGCTTTGCTACATTAAAAATGCGTTCTTTATTTGCAACAGAAGTGCCGCCAAATTTCTTAACGATTAACATAATGTCCTCCAATCTTACTTTTCTAATAGTTTACTCATTAATGTATAACCCTGTTCCACTACAATGCCACTCTTTCTTGCATCGGCTTCATTGTAGAGACCGGCAGACTCCGTATCCTCCCTGCTGTCATAAAGCATATAAGGAACAGCATCGTCTGTATGTGTACGGCATGCAATCGGTGTCGGATGGTCTGGCATAACTAACATACGGTATGGCTCGCCTGACTGATTCATTTTTTCCACTACCTTTGCCAGTACCCGCTCGTCTAAATACTCTATTGCCTTGATTTTGCGCTCCAAACTCCCCTGATGTCCCATTTCATCTGGCGCTTCCATATGGATATATACGAAATCAAAACCGTCCTCTAAAAGCGCTTTTACCGCTGCATCTGCTTTTCCTTCCCAGTTGGTTTCCAAGGTTCCATTCGCACCTTCCACCTCGATATTTGTCATGTCTGCTCCAACGGCAATTCCTTTTAACAAGTCAACCGCCGAAATCATGGCACCCTTTTTATGGTACTTTCCTTCAAAAGAATCCAGCACCGGTCTTGTTCCAGCTCCCCAGAACCAAAGGGAATTTGCTTTATTTAACCCTTTTTTGGCACGTTCTATATTAACCGGATGATTATTTAAAATATCATAGCTTCGCTTCATCATATCGCAAAGCTTTTTTTCTGCCGGAAGATGCTGGCCAATAACCTGTCCCAACACATCATGAGGCGGGGTTAATTCCACTACCTCCCCCTTATCCCAGATTGTCAGATGACGATAGCTAGTTCCAACATAGTACTGAAACTGCTCATCATTCATTTCTTTCCTGATGGCCTCCATCAAAAGAGCAGCTTCTTCCGTTGAAATTTCACCGGAACTATGGTCTATAATCTTCTTTTCCTCATATGGCAAACCATCATCAGAAACTGTTACAATATTACAACGAATTGCAATATCCGTATCCTTCATCGGCACTCCGATACTAAGAGCCTCAAGCGGCGAACGTCCTGTATAATACTGTTTTGGATTATACCCCAGTACTGCAAGATTTGCTGTATCACTACCCGGCTTCATTCCATCTGGGATGGTGCGGGCAAGCCCTATCTCAGATTTTGATGCCAACGCATCCATTGCAGGTGTTTTTGCATACATCAAAGGAGTCTTTCCCCCAATCTCTGCAATCGGCTCATCTGCCATACCGTCTCCTAATACAACAATGTATTTCATCTTAACCTCCTATGCGTCAAAACGAATCTTGTTGATAACAGATAATGCATCCGCTGCCTTGCCATACGCTCCTTCTGTCATCTCTTCCGTTACAAATCCAAACTCATCTGTATAGCCGACATCTACTGGTGTTACCTTTCCAAAGGCAGCGGCTACTTCCTTTTCTACTTCTTCCCTGCCTCCATGTACACGGACAAAGAACTTTGAAGTTACTTCATCCAAAGGCATCAGGTTCAGTTTCTCATGCTCCCACAGAGTCTTCATATGGACGTTACTATGTTTTGTTTCCTCAATCACATCTGAAACAACCGCACTGGCAGTAGCTAACTTCCCTGCCCCTTGTCCATAAAACATCACATCACCAACCATATTTCCCTTGACCAGAATGGCATTAAACACACCATCCACACTATATAACGGATGTGAAGAAGTAATCAGTTTTGGTGCTACCATTGCCGCTACTCTGTCTCCAACCTTCCTGCTGGAACCAAAGATTTTAATTTTAGCACCGAGTTTCTTTGCATAATTAATATCCCTGTCTGTTATCTTTGTAATTCCCTCTGTATAAATATCTTCAAAATCTAACTGCTTACCATATGCAAGGGATGTGAGGATTGCAATCTTGCGGCAGGCATCATGCCCCTCAATATCGGCTGTCGGGTCTTTCTCTGCATAACCTTTTTCCTGCGCATCCTTTAATACAGAATCAAAGTCAGCGCCTTTTTCTGTCATCTCTGTCAAAATGTAATTTGTCGTACCATTTAAAATACCAGAAATTTCCAAGATCTCATCCGGTGCAAGAGACACTTTCAAAGGGCGTATAATCGGAATGCCGCCTCCTACGCTTGCCTCAAACAGAAAATTTACATTTTTATCCTGTGCTGTTTCTAACAGTTCAGGACCATATGCCGCAACAAGAGCTTTATTGGATGTACATACACTTTTTCCGCTTTCTAAAGATGCTTTTACAAACTCATACGCAGGATGGAGTCCTCCCATTGTCTCAATGACTATCTGTACCTCACTATCGTTTTTGATTTCTTCAAAATCATGCACGATAATATCCTGTACCGGATCACCCGGAAAATCCCTTAAATCCAGTATGGACTTTACCTGAATCTCCTCACCGGTTCTTTTTGTAATCAGTTCTTTATTTTCCCTGATTATTTCAACAACACCAGAACCAACAGTACCATAGCCTAATACACTAACTTTCATCATGTTTTCCTCCTTTTCTGCCTCACCGTTCTGTGCTTGTAATCCATCCAAGATAAGCATTCATAAACGAATCTATATTTCCATCCAGCACTCCCTGAACATTACTGACTTCAGCATTTGTCCTGTGATCCTTCACCATGGTATACGGCTGCATAACATAAGAACGTATCTGATTGCCCCAGCCGATTTCTTTCGCTTCCCCACGGATGCCGTTTGCCTTATCAAGCTGCTCCTGCTGTTTCAAAAGATACAGCTTTGCCTTTAACATCTGCATTGCCTTGTCTTTATTCATATGCTGGGAACGTTCATTCTGGCACTGTACCACAATCCCCGTCGGAAAATGTGTAATACGAATTGCCGAAGATGTTTTATTAATATGCTGCCCGCCAGCACCACTGGAACGGTATGTGTCGATACGGATATCATCATCTGCAATCTCTACATCCAAATCCTCCTCAATATCCGGCATAACATCACAGGATACAAACGAAGTCTGCCGCTTTCCTGCGGCGTTAAATGGTGAAATTCGTACAAGGCGGTGAACACCATGCTCTGACTTCAGATATCCATACGCATTCATTCCATTAATCTGCAGAGTAACCGACTTTAAACCTGCTTCCTCGCCATCCAGAAAATCAAGCATTTCTACCTGAAATCCCCTCTTTTCCGCCCAACGCTGATACATACGGCAGAGCATACTTGCCCAGTCACAGCTTTCTGTCCCGCCGGCACCTGCATGAAGCGTCAGAATCGCATTATCCCTATCATATTCACCGCTTAACAACGTCTCTATCCGAAGCTCCTCAAACTGTTTTTCAAAAGACTGCAAAGCACTCTGAATTTCGCTGACTAAACCGGCATCATTTTCCTCTTCGCCAATCTCAATCAGTGTCAGCATGTCCTCTCTGTCTGTGCAAAGAGCCTCATACCGTTCAATTACATCTTTTAATTTTTTACTTTCCTGGACAATGGCTGTGGATTTCGCCGGATTATCCCAAAATCCCGGCTCCTCCATCGTCCTTTCTAGCTCTTCCACTCTGTTCCTCTTATTTGCGAGGTCAAAGTGAATTCCCCATTTCAATTAATGGCTTTTCATAATCTGATAAAGTAATTTTCATACTGTCAAATTCTACCATCAACTCACCTCTTTCTATTTTTACTAGTTATAAATATAGTCACATCAGAAAGGTTTGAAGTTCCACTATCACAGGAAAAAACCATGCTATGTGCAACTAAATCAAACCTAACCTTAACTTAAATGCGTTTTCCGCAGCACATTTTATATTTTTTACCGCTTCCGCATGGGCATGGGTCATTTGGCTGAATCTTTTTCCCCTCCCGTCTTTTTGGGGCTGCTGCAACCGTTTCATCCTTATTTGTTCCGGTTACTTTGGCAACCTGCTCACGCTCTACCTTCTGCTCAATCTGAACGTGCATCAGTGCTTTTACGGTATCCTCATAAATTGCATCAATCATTGCATCAAACATATCAAAACCGGCAAACTTATATTCTACAACCGGGTCTCTCTGTCCAAATGCCTGCAGGCCAATTCCCTGACGCAGCTGGTCCATATCATCAATGTGGTCCATCCACTTATGGTCAATCACCTTTAACAGAATAATCCGCTCTACCTCACGAATCTGGTCTGCATCCGGAAATTCCGCTTCCTTGGCTTCATATACCTTTACTGCTTCTTCTTTCAAGAACTGTAACAGCTCATCTTTTTTCATATGCTTTAGCTGCTCATCTGTCAGCTTCACCTTCGGCATCGGAACAATCGGACGGATGACATTATTTAACTCTTCCAAATCCCATTCTTCTGCAGGTGCATCTGCATTAATAATCGCTCCTACCGTACGCTCAACAACATCTGTTATCATCTTGTAGATGGTGTCTCTCATGCTCTCACCATCCAAAACCTTACGGCGTTCTTTATAAATAACCTCACGCTGTTCATTATTTACGCGGTCAAATTCAAGCAGGTTTTTACGGATACCAAAGTTATTTCCTTCAATCTTCTTCTGCGCCCCCTCAATGGCATTGGATAACATTTTGTGCTCGACCTGCTCTCCCTCCATTGCATCAAATAGCCCCATCAGACGTTCTGAGCCAAACAGACGCATCAAATCGTCTTCCAGGGAAATGTAGAAGCGCGACTCACCCGGATCACCCTGGCGTCCGGAACGTCCACGAAGCTGGTTATCAATACGTCTCGACTCGTGCCGCTCTGTACCAATAATCTTCAAACCGCCTAACTCCGTAACTCCCTCACCAAGCTTAATATCGGTACCACGTCCGGCCATATTGGTAGCAATGGTTACAGCTCCAAGCTGTCCGGCATCTGCAATGATTTCAGCCTCTAACTCATGGAACTTCGCATTCAATACTTTATGCGGAATTCCTTTCTTTCTTAATTTGCTGCTCAGATATTCAGATGTCTCAATCGTAATCGTACCAACCAGTACAGGCTGTCCCTTTGCATGGGCCTGAACAATATCTTCCACTACCGCATCAAACTTCTCTTCCTTTGTCTTGTAAACCACATCATTATAATCAATACGTGCAATTGGAAGATTTGTCGGAACTTCCACAACATCCATTCCATAAATCTCACGGAACTCCTTTTCCTCTGTCAGCGCCGTACCGGTCATACCTGACTTCTTACCATATTTATTAAAGAAGTTCTGGAACGTAATTGTTGCAAGCGTTTTGCTCTCTCTCTTAACCTTTACATGCTCCTTTGCTTCAATCGCCTGATGCAGTCCATCGGAAAAACGGCGTCCCGGCATAATACGTCCTGTGAACTCGTCAACAATCAAAACCTCATCATCATTGACCACATAATCCTTATCCCGAAACATCAGGGAATGCGCACGAAGTGCAAGGTTAATGTTATGCTGCAACTCTAAATTGTCCGGGTCTGCAAGATTTTCTACCTGGAAAAAACGCTCTGCCTTACGGACACCTTCTTCGGTCAGATTGACATTCTTATCCTTCTCATCTACAACATAATCACCCGTTTCCTGCTCTTGTTCGTTCATCAGGATATCCATCTTGGAAAGCTCCTTAGCAGTACCTCTGGTCAGCTGTTTTACAAATATATCACATGCCTCATATAGTTTCGTGGATTTTCCACTCTGTCCGGAAATAATCAGAGGCGTTCTTGCTTCATCAATTAATACAGAGTCCACCTCATCAATAATTGCATAATGAAGCTCTCTCTGTACTAATTCTTCTTTATAAACTACCATGTTATCACGCAGATAATCAAATCCCAGTTCATTATTCGTTGCATATGTGATATCACAGTTATATGCTTCCCTTCTCTCATCGTTATTCATGGAATTCAGAATGACACCAACGGAAAGGCCTAAAAACTCATGCACCTTTCCCATCCATTCTGCATCACGCTTAGCAAGATAATCATTGACCGTCACGATATGGACACCCTTACCCTCTAATGCATTCAAATATGCCGGAAGGGTAGAGACTAACGTCTTACCTTCACCTGTTCGCATTTCCGTAATGCGCCCCTGATGAAGAATAATACCACCAATTAGCTGTACACGGTAATGACGCATACTCAACACACGTGTTGCTGCTTCCCTGACCGTAGCATATGCCTCTGGAAGCAAATCATCAAGCGTCTCACCATTCGCCAGACGCTCCTTAAACTCTGGCGTTTTTGCCTGAAGTTCCTCATCTGTTAACTTCTCAAACTCCGGTGCCAAAGCTTCAATCTTGTCCACGATTGGTATAATTCTTTTGACCTCATGCTGACTATGTGTTCCAAAAATCTTACTAAATAAACTCATGCAAATCGCTCCTATTTTAAATATATTTTGTACAAATCATATACATAAATACCAAATTCTATTCTCTAAAAATGCAGTTAGAGAACAAACCATTCTACAGTATAGCATTAAAGTCCATTGGAAGCAACATTTTTTCACGGAAATCAATTTTCAAAATTATATTTACAGAATATCACATTCTAATTTTGAAAATTGATTTCCGTGATATTGTTCTATGCATCTTCAATTTGCCAGTCTATCGGCTCCAAACCATTCTTTTCGAGAAATTCATTCGTCTGGCTGAAATGCCTGCATCCGAAAAACCCCCGGTAAGCCGACAGTGGGCTTGGATGTGGCGCCTTCAATATAAGATGCCCTGGATTTGTAAGCATCGGAATCTTACTCTGTGCCGGCTTTCCCCACAGAAGATACACCACCGGACGCTCCTGTGCATTTACAGCCTGTATGACTGCATCCGTAAACTGTTCCCACCCTTTTCCCTGATGGGAATTCGCCTGATGGGCACGCACTGTCAGAACTGTATTCAGCAATAGCACACCCTGGTCTGCCCACTTTTTTAAGTAACCATTGTTTGGAATCCGGCATCCCAAATCATCATGAAGCTCTTTATAAATATTTTGCAGTGACGGTGGAATATCCTTTTGGTCACTCGGCACTGAAAAACTAAACCCGTGAGCCTGATGTACATTATGATAAGGATCCTGTCCAAGAATCAGCACCTTTACTTCTGATAGAGGAGTAAAATGAAATGCATTAAAAATGTCATCTGCCGGAGGATATACAACTACCCTGCTGTACTCCTCTTTTACAAATTCAAATAGTTCCTTATAATATGGCTTTGCAAACTCCTTCCTAATTGCACCCAGCCAATCATTCGTTATCATAGCCATAGTTTTTCCCTTTCTGCTATTGGCGTAACTTTCACTTCCCGTTATGCCGCTTCGTGAGACAAATCATTATGTTTTAACTTACATGGTGCTTTCATGTACTAGCCCTTACAGTCTCACACTAATGCCTTCTCTATGAAGATATTCTTTCACTTCTTTAATTTCCAATTCCTTATAATGAAACAGGGATGCCGCTAAGACAGCATCTGCATTTCCTCTTGTAAAAGCCTCTTTAAAATGCTCCAGTTTCCCGGCTCCTCCAGAAGCAATGACTGGAATGGACACATTATCCGATACTATTTTCGTCAGTTCAATATCATATCCATCCTTTGCCCCGTCACAATCCATACTTGTCAGAAGAATCTCCCCTGCACCAAGCTCATTTGCCTTAATTGCCCATTCTACAGCATCCATTCCCATATCTACTCTGCCGCCGTTTTTATATATATTCCATCCACTGCCGTCTTCTCTCCGCTTTGCATCAATCGCAACGACAACACACTGGCTTCCAAACTTCATTGCAGCCTCTGAAATCAGGTTGGGATTTAAAATCGCTGCTGAGTTCACCGAAACCTTATCTGCCCCTTCCCGCAGCACCAGTTTAAAATCATCAATGGTACGGATTCCGCCTCCAACCGTAAAAGGGATAAATACCGTTTCTGCTACACGCCGGACCATATCAATCTTAGTCGCCCTTGCATCGGAAGATGCTGTTATATCTAAAAACACCAGTTCATCAGCACCAGCCTGTCCATATGCTGCCCCTACTTCCACCGGATCACCTGCATCCCGCAAACTTACAAAGTTAATTCCTTTGACAACCCTGCCATTATTAATATCCAGACATGGAATAATTCTTTTCGTAAACATTAACTCACCTCATCTCCATAAAAATGATTTATACAGCACAAAAATTCTGTAAAATCTGTAATCCCACTTCACCGCTTTTTTCAGGATGGAACTGGCAGGCGAATACATTTTCCCGTTCCACTGATGCATGGACATGGGTAATATATTCTGTCGTTGCTGCAACATCCGATATCTGTACCGCTTCTAAATAGTAAGAATGTACAAAATATACATAAGAATGCTGTGGTATTCCCTGAAATAACTTTGCACCACCTCTGATTTGCAGAGAGTTCCAGCCCATATGTGGAATTTTAAAATCTGCATTTTTCGGAAATGCTATAATTTTTCCCGGAAGAATCCCCAGTCCTTTTACCCCCGGCGCCTCATCGCTGGATTCAAACATAAGCTGCAATCCAAGACAGATTCCCAAAAACGGTGTCTTTTTTCCTACAACCTGATGAATCACTTCCACAAGGCCAAAGTATTCCAGTTTTTCCATCGCATCACCAAACGCACCAACTCCCGGCAAAATAACCTTATCCGCTTCCAAAATTTCCTTTGCATCCCTTGTTATTTTGCACGCCTCCCCTAAATGCTGTAATGCCTTTTCCACGCTTTTCAAATTTCCTGCATCATAATCAATAATCGCAATCATTCCCTATATTCCTTTCCAAGCCTGTTACTATTCTGCAAAAAATCCGCCGACGTTCCCCATCGACGGATTCTTGTTTTGTTAATGCTTATCAAGCCCAAGTTCTACAACCCGTTTCTGATAAGCCTCCTTATCTAATGAAATAATCGAATATGCCTGTGCCTCTGAAAGATTAAACTCCTCACGCAGAAGTGTTAGAATCTGTCTCCGACAGGACATCATATCGCCTTCTACCTCTAATTCTGTAGCCTCCTCAATATTGGCATCGTATCTCTTAAGTCCCCTTAGCAGAGCATCCAGCGCTTCCGGGTAATATTTAATACGGTCATAATTCTGATAGGCATTCAAGGATTGCTGTACCTTCATAACAACTTTAATTTTGCTATATTCTTCTTCATCCTTCTCACGCATATCACTGCCGATAGCCTCCTGATAGGCTTCTGTATATTTACCCATTTTGAAGTAATTTACGGCTTCCCGCTTGGTGCTTGCATAACTAAACAAATTTGTACCACCAATCTCTACCAACAGAAAGACAATTGTAGCAGCTACGATAATCGATACTCCTACTTTGTTTAATTTGCCTACAACCTCTAATTCAGCGGCCTCCTCTTCTTCACGCTGCGCTTTCTTTTCCGCTTTCTTCGCAGCCTTCTCCGCTTTTTGGGCTTCCTTTTCCTTCTTCTTTTCCGCCTTTTTGGCTTCTTTCTCCGCCTTCTTTTCTTCCTTCCTTGCCTCGGCTTCTTCCTTTTCCTTGGCTTCTTCTTCTGCCCTCTTCGCAGCCTCTTCTTCTTCACGCTGCGCAGCCTGACGTTCCTCTTCTGCAATTTCATCTGTAACAATATTTCCAAATACTTTTTTCATGAACCCAGGCTTCTTTTCCTCGTTTTCCACCTCGTCCGGAATCATATCAGAAACATCCAGCATATCCTGTAAATCACCGTCTCCTGTTCCCTCATCATCAAATGGATTGTTATCCATTCCCATAAAATCTCCCGCTTCTGATCCAAAATCATCTGTTGCAGCAGAACCATCTATTGCACCATTCAAATCCAAATCATTAAGAAGACCGCCTAACATAGAATCAATTCCGCCATCGCCATTCCCGTCCATTGCCATTGGTTCCTCCTCCGCTGACTCCTCTTCCGCCGAAAAATCTAAATCCAATCCCCCCAAAATATCGGTTTCTGACATCTCTTCACCAGACTCACCTAGTTCATCCAACGCACTAAGAAGTGACTCATCCACTCCGGCATCCGCATCCAAAGCAAACGCTGCAGAATCCTCAGCAGCTTCTGGCTCTTCAGCCATATCCGGTATTTCCAGCTCATCTTTACCTTCAGCAAACATATCATCCAACTCTTCGCTGGATTCAAATATATCAGGAACATCTGATGCTGGTTCTACCGTATCAAATAGAACATCTCCATTGAAATCTGACAAATCAGGGACAATCTCTTCTCCTGTATCCTTTATGTCATCCTGCAAATCCAATGCAGGTGCTTCTTCTGAAAGTTCAGGTAAATCCATATCTGGTATTTCTTCAAAACTGTCCGGTATTGGCATATCGGAATCTCCCAGTAATTCAGATAGCAACGCCTCCTCGTCCTGATTCTCTTCTGTCATTTCCGGCACAGAAATATCTAAATCAGGCATCGGAATATCAGCTTCTTCCTCTGACACCGCCATCTCTGGAAGACCCACATCCTCTCTGGCAACAGAAGAAGCCACCGGTTCTTCTACCTCCGTTAAATCCGGCACATCTCCCAAATCTGCCAAATCACCAAGATCACCAAACATTTCCAAATTGTTTGCAGAATCAAATTCTCCTAAATCAGCTAATTCAACGAAATTCGCTAAATCACTGCCTTCTTCAAAATCCGGCTCCTGTAACTCTTTTTCTTCACTCAATTTCCCTACTCCTTCATACTAATTCGCAGCCAGCCTGTTTCTCTCACTCTCTTCCAACAATTTGTCAATCGCTTCAACTAACTGACCGATTTCAGGTTTTGACAACTGTGCATTTGCACCAAGCTGCTCTCCCTTTCTACGCATCTCATCATTTACCAATGAAGAGAAAATAACAACCGGAATATGTTTTAAATTATCATCCGTTTTAATTAACTTTGTCAAACGGTGTCCGTCCATCTGCGGCATCTCAATATCTGTAATGACACAGGCAACTTTGTCATCAACATTACCGCTCTTCAAATAAGAACGCAGTGTGGTCCAGCACTCCTGTCCATTATCTGTCGTTGTAATATTGGTATAACCAGCCTGCTCTAAACAGTTTACAATCATTTTGCTAAGCAATGCGGAATCCTCAGCAATCAAAATAGGAGACTCATTCCGCTCTCTTCCGCGCATATGCTCAACATCTGAAACCTTAAGACCTGTCTCCGGATTAATCTCAGAAACAATCTTTTCAAAGTCCAAAATGATAATCAGCCTGCCGTCAATCCGTACAATACCTGTTGCCATACCTGCCCCGGCTGCATTAATGGTAGAATCCGGTTTAATAATATCACTCCAGGAAACTCTATGAATACCCATAACTGCATTTACATGAAATGCTGCATTCAATTTGTTAAAGTTTGTAATGATATACATATCATTATTTGTTTCTTCCACACGTTCCATATTTAGGCACTCTGCCAAATCAATAACAGAAATCACTTCTTCACGCGGCATAAAAATACCCTCTATACAGGCACTTGCATTTGGAATCGGTGTTGGCTTCTTATAACTTAAAATTTCACGAATCTTTGCTACATTAATTCCATAATAATTGTTGCCTACCTGAAACTGTAAAATTTCTAATTCATTTGTTCCACTCTCTAATAGAATTCCTGTCTCCATATCTTTCCCTCCAATATGTATCCCTGCTGTCAAGCAAGTAGCATTTTCTTATAAATATTATAAAACAACTACCCTCAAAAAACAACTCAAAATCGGCAGAAAGCCTTGTTATATACAACCAAAAAATAGTTTCCGCCTGCCTTCTTTGCCCCCGGTATTTCACTGCAATCTCTTAACGCACAGATACTACAGCTTCTTTGCTTCCTTTTGCAAAACGTACCTTGACATTATTTACCTTGGTAGATTTACTTACCTCAAATATCAATACTCCTTGCTTTGTTTGTCCTCCGCCCATCTTAGCATTAAAGTACTGTAAATCCCCGTCTACTATTGATAATAAAGGACTTCCCAGACTTTCATCCCCTGACAGAAGTTCTGCCTGCATTTTTACTTTCGCCAGATTCACCTGCTTTTTCTTCTTTGTAGTATTGGTCACAGTAAAGTTCACAACAACCAGCTTATTTCCTTTTTTCGCAGTGCATACAGCAAAATCCGAGCCATAAGAAGACATTGTGCGATATGTACCTGCCTGTAACTTTATGCCGGATACGCCATATATATCAGACATCGATACACTTTCAACTGTTTCTGAAGGCTTTGCCCCTTCTGAACCCGGTGTAGTCTTTTCAGCAGACTCGCCATTCTCCGAATCAGACGGAACCGGTGTTGGTACAGGCGTCGGTGCCGGCGTTGCCTGTAGCAGGGAATGGTCATAATCTAATGACTCATCATAATTCTTATCATTCCTCAACAAGGCATCTGCAACATACTGTGCCGCCAGACTATTATCAAGCCTGGACAAATCCGGACCATTCGAACAGCCAGTCAGTGCTGCCACTGTAACCATAGTTAAAACACACAGCTTTTTTTTCATTCGCTACCTCCCGTGAAATCCCTTTCTTTCTCTTGACGGATTCCAACTCATCATATCACTATAGTAACACAAAAAAGCCCCTATCGTCAATGAATGGTTGCACTATCCAGTTCAAACCAGAACTCCACTCCATCTGGATGGTTCAAAACACCGCATTCCCGGTTCATCGAATCAGTAATTGCCTTTACAATAGATAACCCGATTCCACTTCCACCATATTCTCTGGTTCTTGCTTTGTCCACCTTATAAAATTTAATCCAGACCTTATCTAACTCCTCCTCAGGTATCTGCCTGCCGTTATTAAAGACTTTAATCCGCACGACTTCTCCCTTCTGTTCCAGCGATACCACTATTTTTTTCTCAAAGTCCACATGGTTGATTGCATTACTGATATAATTTGTCACAATCTCCTCAACCATATATTCATCAGCCCAGACATAAATCGGTTCATATTCCTTGTCAAACCCCATTGACGCCTCTTTCTGTTCCGCCAGAAGACTCGCTGAATTCACTACATTCTGTATCAGGCTTACGATATCAAAGTGATCAAAATTCACCTGATTATTTCCAAATTCAATTTGATTCAACGTCAATAACTTCTTAACCATTTTGTTCATCTTTTTGGCTTCATCTATAATAACTTCACAGTAAAAATCCCTGCTTTCCTTATCTTCATTGATATTATCCTGCAATCCTTCTGCATATCCCTGAATCAATGCAATCGGTGTCTTTAGTTCATGAGACACATTGGATAAAAAATCTTTGCGCATTTCATCAATCTGTATCTTGTGTTCAATATCTTTCTGCAGCTCATTATTTGCCATTTTCAATTCTGAAATGGTCGTTTCCAGCGTTTCCGAAAGCATATTGATACAACTTCCCAATACCCCGATTTCATCATGGCTTGTAACAGGATACTTTACTTCAAAATCCAGTTCAGACATTCTCTGGGCAATATCTGTAATCTGCACAATCGGCTTTGCAACGCTGTTTCCCACAAAAATCATCAGCACACCGCCCACTAACAGAATCCCGCAACCAGTATAGGCAATAAAACGGTTGAAAATGGCAATATTTTCATTCATGCTCTGATAATTTGTACGAAGATAAATAAAAGAACCAACATCCAGCTTACCAAACAGTTCCAGATAATGGGAACCGATTCGTTCATCATATACCTTAAAAATAGTATAATTTTCCTTTTCACGGATCAGCTTCTTTTCCCCTCTGTCAGTCTTAATATTATCCGTATTCTCTTCCCTGTAGATGTATTGTTCCGTCAAATCTTCAATCAGCTTTTTCTGCACCTCTGTCACATCCGGATAGTCTACACGATACATAATATCGCCCCAGAAATTTGCCAGTTGAAAAATATAAAGATTAACCGCTGTATTCTCCCTAATCTGCTCCAGCTTTAACTGGCCCGCTGAGGACAGTTCCTCCTCGTCCCCATTGTATTCCTCATCTTTTCCCACTACAGTATTGACATCATAGTAAGATTCTGCAAGCAAAGCAGCCTTGCTGTACTCATAATATGATGACAGAAAGGCATAATTCATAAAACTAAGTCCAAACAGCACCAGCCCCATCATCAAAAACATAATCAGAATCAGTTTGATTCGTATTGAATGGCTCATCCTGACCGGAGAACTTCTTGCTTTTTTCGCCTTTACCATATGCTTTCCCATGCTTATACCCCACTTCTCACGCTTCCTGCTGGACATCAAATTTATATCCCATTCCCCAAATCGTTTTTATATAAGCACCTTTATCTCCCATTTTACTCCTGAGTTTTTTTACATGCGTATCAATCGTACGTGCATCGCCAAAATAATCATAATTCCACACATTATTCAAAATGCGCTCTCTGGAAAGCGCAATTCCCTGATTGTCAATAAAAAAGGACAACAGCTCAAATTCTTTAAAACTTAACTCTATCTGTTTTCCATCAATCGTCACTTCATGGGCAGACTGGTCAAGTACAATTCCTCCAATCTCTCTCTTTCCCTCTCCAATCACATTCGTACGGCGAAGGATCGCCTCCACTCTTGCCACCAGTATTTTAGGACTGAAGGGCTTGGAGATATATTCATCGACCCCCATCTCAAATCCCATCAATTCATCCTTCTCATCACCTTTCGCTGTCAACATGATAATCGGTACCTGCGAATAGTGCCTGATTTCCCTGCAAACTTCCCATCCATCCATCTTAGGCATCATAACATCAAGGATTACCAATGCGATATCCTTTTTATCAAAAAAGATTTCTAAGGCTTCCTCTCCGTCTCCTGCTTCTAACACCTCAAAATCCCGCTTGACCAAAAAATCTTTTACCAATTTGCGCATCCTTGTTTCATCATCTACTACTAAAACAGATAATTTATCCATAACCGCTACTCCTCCTGCCTGTCCAAATGGTTCTCCCGTTCCTCAAGTTCTGCTTCTTTCTGATTTAACTGGTTCTCCCATTCTTCAAATTCATCTGCTATTTCATTTCGCATATCTTCTTTATAATTCGTAAAATATGTAAAAATAGAATATTGGCTCTGTGAAGTAATAAACAGCATGGCAGCAATTATCAGAAGCAGCACGACAATTAAAAAGTTTTTAATGATATTTCCCACCTTTTTATTTTGCAGCTTTTCTTCTGCTTCTGATACCGATTTCCCTTCCGCTTCCGCCTGTTTCTGCTTCATTACCATTAGCAGCCTTCCTGTCGGAATTGGTTCTAACATCTCTTCCGCTACAATTCCAGACCCAGCCAGACGTTTACGCAAGTCTTCCAGATAGGCCAGCCCAAAAATTGTCTGAAAGGATTTCTTTTCCAGGGAAAGCCTGTATATCTTATAAACCGCTTTCATATCTGTCATATCCGTATTTGCTGACAGATAGGCAATCGTTTCCTTTTCCTTTTTCGCACGTTCATAATCCGAGGCATTTTGAAAGGAAAATCCGTCTATTACATATTTTTCGCTCATATTGACACCTCCTCACCTTTCCATCCCCTGTCAGTCTTTCCTATTTCTTCGTATAATTCGTCTGTTCTCCAAGCCATTCCTTTACTACATTCATTAATGCTGTCTTCTCCAGATAGTTCTTATTTTCCTTTTCATAAGCTTCTTTACTATCATATACATCTGAATTGTTTTCATACTCTTCTTTCAAAAGGTCTTCGTAGTCCTCTGTCGTATAGGAAAGCTTCTCATTTTCTGCAATCGCCTTTGCTACCAGCATTTCCTTTGCAGTATCTTTCTCCAAATCCGGAAGCTGCGTCTTCACAAAATCCTTTTCATCCTCACATCCCCAGGACTGGAAGATTTCATCATGTGACATTCCTTGCATATCTGCCAAATTATAATACCCCTGCAGCACTTCCTTACGTGATGCGGCCAAAAGAGTCTTTGGATACTTCTCCACCTTGCTGGCTTCCATCACTTCACTCCATACATATTCTAGCTTTTCGTCTTCACTTTCATCTAACAGCTTCTTTTTCAAATAGGCATCATATTCCTTTGTTGTCTTATAATTAGAAATTGACCGTACAAATTCATCATTGTATTCCGGAACAATCGATTCCCCACAGATATACTTTAAGGTCAGTTTAAAATCCACTGTATGTCCGTCTATCTCTTCATCTCCGTAATATCCATCCGGTATCTGTACAGAAAACTCCTTCTCCTGTCCGCACTGCATCCCAATGATAGCATCTTCAAATCCATTCACCCAGAGTCCGGAACCTATTTCAACATAATCTTCCCCACATGTGGTATCCCTCTTCTTTCCCTCTATATACCCTTCAAATTCAGCAAATACCATATCCCCTTCCTGAGCCATTCCTTTCTTCTGCTCATATTCGGTATGCTCTTCAATCAGGCTGTCTATCTCATACTGCAAGTCATCCTCAGTCGGTGCCAGGGAAATGGTAAGTCCTTTATACTTTCCAAGCTTCACGCACTCATTGGCATTGTAGTCTTCTATTACAATTTCTTCCAAATCATCTGTGGATGCTTCTTTTTCTTCCTTTTTATCTCCTTTGTCTCCTTCTTTGTACTTCAGATAACCAAAGGCTGCAAAACCACCAACAAACAACCCAATCACAAAAAAAATAATACAGAACAATTTCTTTTTTCTATTTCCTTCCATAACCAAAATCCTCACTTTCTGTAACTACCGTAACTATATTTTTTATTATAACCTTAAAATGTGAAAGAAAAGTGATAACTTTTATACCGCTACCTTTCGAACAATTTCCTATTCTAAGTCAAATACCCCGCAGCAAGCTACGGGGCATGACTTAGCTTCTTTTTAGCAAGCTCGCGCTTGGCTCGTTGCTTCGCGGGAATAAACAAAAAGAGCCCGGAAAGGCTCTTTTTGTTGGATAACTCGCATTATCCAGCGTATAATAGGGTGGGAGTAGAAAGTTTTCACTTTCTGACATTAAAATAACAGACAACTATGTCTATTTTGTGACTTTTCTATGAATAAATTGTTCATAAATTTACTGTACTATTTTCGTCATCTAAACCACTGATTTTTGTTCTGATACTTGCGAAATTGGTCGGTTGTATGTTCTAATTATTGTATACAAGTATTTTTTTAGAGAAAATGCATAATTTTACCGAAAAAATTATTGAATTTTTTTACAAATCATGAGATACTATGCATAGTGGTTTTTACCCACGGTACAAAAATGTACCATATCAATAAAATAAAGGAGGTTTTTTAGCAATGGCGTTAAAAAATCAATATTTGAACGACTTACTTGAGACAGTAAAAAAGAGAAATGCCGGAGAACCAGAATTTATTCAGGCAGTTACAGAGGTTTTCACATCTCTTGAACCAGTTGTAGAAAAAAGACCTGACCTTGTAGAAGCCGGCGTATTGGAGCGTATCGTCGAGCCTGAAAGACAGATTATTTTCCGTGTACCTTGGGTAGATGATAATGGTAAAACCCAGGTAAACAGAGGATTCCGTGTTCAGTTTAATTCTGCAATCGGACCTTACAAGGGCGGGCTGCGCCTTCATCCATCTGTATACAGTGGTATTATTAAATTCCTTGGTTTTGAGCAGATTTTCAAGAACAGCTTGACAACGCTTCCTATGGGTGGCGGCAAGGGTGGTTCTGACTTTGACCCTAAGGGAAAAAGCGACGGAGAAGTGATGCGTTTCTGCCAAAGCTTTATGACAGAGCTTTGCAGACATATTGGTCCGGATTGTGATGTTCCAGCAGGTGATATCGGAACTGGCGCACGTGAAATCGGTTATATGTTTGGACAGTATAAGAGGATCCTCAATGAGTGGTCTGGTGTCTTAACCGGTAAAGGCTTAACTTATGGTGGTTCCCTTACCCGTACAGAAGCGACCGGATTTGGTCTTTGCTACTTTACAGAAGAGATGTTAAAGGCTAATGGCAAGAGTTTCAAAGACCAGACAGTTGTTATTTCCGGTTCCGGCAACGTAGCAATTTATGCTACAAAGAAGGCAACCGAGCTTGGCGGCAAGGTTGTTGCACTCTCTGATTCAAACGGATACATCTATGACCCTGACGGAATTGAGCTTGCTGTCGTTCAGCAGATTAAGGAAGTAGAAAGAAAGAGAATTAAAGAATATCTCGACAGGACTTCTCATAAGAATGCTGAATATCATGAAGGATGCAGCGGTATCTGGACAATCAAATGCGACATCGCCCTTCCTTGTGCTACTCAGAATGAAATTGATGAAGAGAGCGCTAAGGCACTGGCCGCGAACGGCTGCTACGCAGTAGCGGAAGGTGCTAATATGCCATCCACACCAGAAGCTATTGAAGTTTATTTTGCAAACAATATGCTCTATGGTCCTGCAAAGGCAGCAAATGCCGGCGGTGTAGCAACTTCCGGTCTTGAAATGACACAGAACTCCCAGAGACTTGCATGGACATTTGAAGAAGTAGACGAGAAGCTTCACAGTATCATGGTAGAAATTTTCAAATCCTGTGACAGTGCCGCAAAAGAGTATGGTATGGAAGGTAACTACATGGCTGGTGCTAATATTGCCGGCTTCCTTAAAGTTGCTGAAGCAATGAAGGCTCAGGGTTGCGTATAATCAATCTGACCCTTTCAGCTATAAATACCAAAAACTCACAAGGGGAATGCCAACGCATTCCCTTGTTTTAGCGTATAGAAACATTTCATCACAGCGCAATGGTACACAAAAAGCGCACCATTAAAACTGATGTACTTTTTTAATCAATAAGATATCCTTCAGAAAATAACCGTCCCATAATTTCTTCTACAACCGTTTCAATAAATTCCACCATACTACCATAAAGAAGAAATTCAGAATCACGAACCAGATGCTCTGTCTCAAAAAAATAATTCAGAATCCAGTTCCTGCTTTCTGACAGCTCCTCTCTTGTTACCATTCCCTGAATTTCATATTCTGGTACACGCTGCAACGCCTCTTTTGCATCCTGCAGTTCCTGATATTCCCTGATCAGTTTAAAATCCACCAAATCCGTTTCCCGGTTAAAACGTATAAAAGTCTCCCTGTCCTTGCAGGTCAAACCTGTGGGTGCAATATTTTCAAAGAACTTTGGCCGCTCTTCCAGTATGAATTTTTCATCTGTCATCATATGCGTCACGTACCCAAGATGCAGCCCCGGACATTTCTCTTCCTCCCCAAAATGTCCTTCCCAAAATTCCTTCATTCTTTTTTCAAATAAAGGTACCATCCCAGGCTCTTCAAATCTTCCATCCGGAATTCCATCCCGAAAATGTGTGTGCAGCTTCATTTGACGCTCGTAATTTTTACGGGCCATAATACCGTCTGGACAAATATTTCCGGCAATAAAAAAGTCAGAATCCATTTGCAGACTCCTGTTAAAAGGAAAATGCCATTTTCTTTGCAACAGCCTTTCCTTTAGTTTTTCTGCCACCAGCAGATGCACCATCGTCCCCGCCATATTTTTCCCTCTTCCAATAATACAAATCTCTTGTCATAAACCATGCCGTTTCACGGCATAAACAATCTGTTATTACAAGCTTTCTTTTTGATAAAATGCATATGCATTCCTTCCGCTGTTTTTGACCTGATACATCGCCGTATCAGCAGCAGCGATTAAATCCGTCTGGTCAGAAGCATCCTTCGGATACATTGCAACTCCAATACTGGAATGAACATTGTACTCCTCTCCTGCAAGTATAAAAGGTTTTTGGAATGCATTCTGTATTTTCTCAAGATACTTTACCACTACTTCTTTGGAACAGTCATTTATAATTGCTGTAAATTCGTCTCCGGCCAGACGGTATACTGTAAAATTTTCATCACAAATTTCCTTTACCCTGTCCGCCAGCCCCTTTAAAACAATATCACCATTATTATGCCCTAATTTATCATTTATATCTTTAAAATGATCAATATCATACAATACTAAAGCAAACCGTTCTTTCTTTGCAATCTTTTCCTTCACCGTTTTCATAAAAACACTTCGGTTATACAGACCTGTCAAATTATCATAACGCACTGTCTGCAATAAGGAACTCTTTACCTTCTCAAGTTCATTGTTCAAACGCCTTCTATGAACATTATCTACTAACAGCACACACAGGATAAGAACCAAAACAACAAATATAACAAGGGAGATACGTATCATCGCTATATTTTTTTCAATAAAAGTCTGCTTGTGGTTTATAATCTCCGTATTCTTTGGTAATGCAGATGAAGATATACCATACTTACGCATTACATTTTCATCAAAACAAAAAGTTTTTGGGGTCTTTGTCTGCAGCTCTATCTTTGAAAAATTCTCTCCGTCCAAATACTTCTTAACCATCTGGGCAGCGTTCATTCCCATTTGCTTCTGAGAGACTATTTCTCCACCCAGAAAGCCATGCCCCATGCCATGCGAAACAATACTAAATACCGGTATTTTTGCATTGGAAGACACAAATTCAATCCCCTGGGAGCCAATATAATGATTTCCATCGGCATCTTCACTGCACATTATGTAGAGCAAAATACTATCTTCTTTAAAAGAAGATAATTTTGTCTTCAAATCCTTCTGCCGCATCTCTGATGCATTGATTTCTTCAAATTTTAATGTTTCAAAGACCTTATCATAACTATAAAATGCTTTTCTTTCCACATCTCCGGTAATCGTATCATCCAATACGGCAACAATTCTTTTTGCTTCAGGATATAATTTATGTGCCAGCGATATTGTATTCTTATAAGACAATGATTCTGTGACACCGGTTATTAACGGGTCCTTGCTTGCCTTAGCTGCCGCGTCCATATCATTTACACCTTCAAAAGCAATGGGCATATCTTTAAAAAGTTCTTCCTGATACTTTAAAGCAAACTGAAAAGCTGCATCATCTCCTACAATCAGCGCATCATATAGCGGCACTTCAGAAAGATACTGCTTCGTTGACTGATAAAAGAGGTTCTCACTTTCTTTGGATGTGACATTTTTGGTATCCATAAATTTATAATCTAAAAAAATATCCTCTCCCAGCACTTCCTTAATCCCTTCCATCTGCTCCGGTACCGTCTCCCATGAATAGGAATAGGAACTGATAAACAATACTCTCTTCTCCTTTGTTTCGGCTGATACACCTGCCACACAGCACCCAAAAAGTAATATTACTGCTGCCAGCCGGAATATCCTTCCTATTTTCCTGCGTATTCCCATATATAGCCTCCATACTAAATGAAAATTTAGGTCTATCAAAATTACTCTTTTGTCAATTCTATTTTATCACACCTTTTGGTAATAATTAAAGCTTTTATTGCATTTTTTCCCGTACATCAAAAAAACGCACCAACTTTGTTGGCGTTCCACTACATTTCGAGCAGTTTCCTATACAGTAAAAAAGTGCCAAATTCCTTTCACTACGGCAATCCGGCACTCTTTCTGTCAAGCTGAAAATGGGACTTGAACCCACGACCCCTTCATTACGAGTGAAGTGCTCTACCAACTGAGCTATTTCAGCACTGATAGTTATTCTATAATAATATTGCACAAAGGTCAAGTTTTTTTTAGTTTTTTTATTTCTTCTTCTGTCAGCCTTCTGAATTCTCCTGGTGCAAGCGCCTCATCCAGTTCCAAAGTTCCCATTGACAGGCGTTTTAGATACTGTACCGGTTTCCCTACTGCTGCAAACATTCTTTTCACCTGATGATAACGCCCTTCAGAGATAGAAATTTCGAGTCTGGTCTGTACAACCGGCTTCTCTTCATCCTTTTCTTTCCTACGCATTCTAAAGCCGTCTTCCACATAGTAGTTTATATTGCTAAGTTCTGCAGGTATTGTCAGCTTCTTATCCCCAATGTCCAGTCCCTTTTCTAAAAGATTTCTGTCGTTTGGTGTAATTTCTCCCTCTACCCACACAAGATACCGCTTACTGACATGCTTTTTAGGCGATAGCAGCTCGTGGGCAAGAATACCATCATTCGTTAAAAGCAACAGCCCCTCCGTATCCTTATCCAGTCTTCCAACAGGAAAGATTTCTTTGGAATGGACACAGGCAAGCAAATCTAATACTGTCCTGTCCCTGCTGTCCCGTGTTGCCGAAATTACCCCGGCAGGCTTATTCAGCATAAAATATTCATATTCTTCCCAAATCACAGGATTTCCGTCAAAAAGAACTTCCATCCCTTCTTCTACTTTTTCCTCAGGTTTTTTTGCCGTTGCGCCATTCAGAAGAACCCGTCCGGAGCGAATTAACTTTTTCACCTCCAAACGGGTTCCCAGACCAGCCTGCGACAAGTACTTATCTAATCGCATTGCCATTTCCTCATTATTATATTTTACTCTTTTCCAGTCATACCGGCTCTGCCGGCACAAACAATCATGAAAGAAGAATCTGCAAGCAGATTCTTCTCAGGCGAAATTTTAGATTTTCTTGCCAGCCTGTTTTAGCTGGCTTAGAAAATCTTTTCGCCTTACACACTTTCTATAAACGGTTATACAATTCAGCATATTTTCCTGCAGAATTATTCCATGAAAAGTCCATTGCCATACCACGGTCAATAATCTTATTCCATTCTCTCTTTTTGTTATAATAAACATCCTTCGCATAACGGATTGTATTTAACATTTCATGAGCATTGTAATTGCAGAAAGAAAAACCTGTTCCTTTGCTTTCATACTCATTATATGGCTCTACCGTATCGCGAAGGCCGCCTGTCTCACGTACAATTGGAACGGTACCATAGCGCAGGCTCATTAACTGCGATAATCCACATGGCTCAAATAATGACGGCATCAGGAATGCATCACATCCTGCGTAAATCTTATGAGATCGCTCGTTAGAATAGAAGATGTTGGCTGAAACCCTTTCATGATATTTCCACTCAAAATGACGGAATAAGTTTTCATAACGTTCTTCTCCTGTACCAAGAACAACAAGCTGTGTATCTTCTGCACAAATTTCCTCAATAACATAATCAATTAAATCAAATCCCTTTTGGTCTGTCAGTCTGGAACAAATTCCAAGCATGAATTTCTTATCATCCTCTACAAGACCAAGCTCCTTCTGCAAACCACGCTTATTTTTTACCTTTTCCTTCCGGAAATTTTTCGCATTATAATTTGCAAAAATCATTGGGTCTGTCTCAGGATTGTATTCATCATAATCCAAACCATTTACAATACCTACCAGACTATTACTGCGCGCACGCATCAAACCGTCCAAATGCTCCCCATAAAATGGCATTTTAATTTCTTCTGCATAAGAGTCACTAACCGTCGTAATCATATCCGCATATACAATGCCGCCTTTCAGGTAATTGGCATCGCCATATGCCTCCAACTTGTCTGCTGTAAAGAAATAGGATTTTAAACCTGTTATGTCCTTTACCTTCTGTAAATTCCAAACTCCCTGGAATTTAAGATTATGGATTGTCATAATTGTCTTAATATCATTATAGAACGGATTTTCACTGAACATATCTTTTAAATATACTGGAATTAATCCAGTCTGCCAGTCATGACAATGAATGATGTCCGGACGGAACTCTAAACTAGGCAGTGCAGATAAGGATGCCTTACAGAAAAATGCAAATTTTTCAATATCTTCATGAATATTTCCATATGGATGAAAACCTGCAAAATAGAATTCATTATCAATAAAATAGAATTTAATCCCCTCATATTCCATCTGTAAAATGCCTACATACTGCTTTCTCCATGCTAAATCAATATAAAAATGTGTCACATATTCCATTTTCTGCTTCCACTCCTCTGGAATACAGGCATACTTTGGAATCATTACACGTACATCAAATTCCTTTTTATTGAAATATTTAGGCAAAGACCCCACAACATCAGCTAAACCTCCTGTCTTAATAAAAGGTACGCATTCTGATGCCACAAATAATACATTTTTCATAAAAACCTCCTTCTTGGTCACCCATAAGATATCTGTCTATTTACCTCTTATAGGTTACATTATAACTTAAAAAATCGGCTATGCAAAGGCTTTTATCAAAAATTTCCAGTCTTTTTTTCATAAGATGTGAAAAGTAACCAAAAAACTCCTAATGCAAAAAGTTACTATTCACGGCTATTCTATATACATACGTAAAACTATCCGGCTTCGCTGTCTGCCGCTGCTTCGCAGCTTATGTTTTTCCCTATGCACGCATTTTATATTCCAAACGGATTTTGTCTGCAATCAGCGCTACGAATTCAGAATTTGTAGGTTTGCCTTTTCTGGAACTGACCGTATAGCCAAACAACTCCTCGATGGTATCCATCTTTCCTCTGCTCCATGCTACCTCAATTGCATGGCGGATTGCGCGCTCCACCCTGCTGGAAGTCGTTTTGTGATTCTTGGCAATCGTAGGGTAAAGACGTTTCGTAATGGAACTTAACATCTCCCCATCATTCACCGACATAATAATAGCATCTCTCAGATACTGGTATCCTTTGATATGCGCTGGTACTCCGATTTCGTGAATAATATTAGTCACTTCTGCTTCCAACGTTCTTTCAAAACTCGGCAGATGGTTTTCAAATACCGTATTAATTACCTTACTTTCCGTTTTTCCATGTACTCCTACTGACTTCACTCTGGAAATCACCACTCTGGTATCAAATGGTTTGAGAATATAATATGCAGCTCCCAATGAAAATGCATTCTCTGTCACACTTTCCTGACTGACCGCAGACACTACAATAATTTCTGGAATCTTATCCGGCAGATTTCCGTTTCTTAAGCGTTCCATCACGCCAAGCCCGTCGATTTTTGGCATAATTAAGTCAAGCAGCACAACATCCGGTTTCGTCAAGTGAATCATTTTCAAAGCTTCCTCACCATCCGCTGCAGTACCTACCACTTCTATTTCTTCTTCTCTGGTAAGAGCTTCTTTTAGTAAATTGACAATTCTTTTGTTATCATCTACTACTAATACCTTGACTTTTCGCATATTGTCTCCCTTTCTGTCTACTACAGCCTTTTTACAGGGGTCTGCAACACAGACTTTCAATAGCAACCCTCTACCACAAAATTATATGCCGTTTCAGAAATACTTTGCAATGCAAATAACATCTTACATTTCGACGTAAAAGACCAGTATTCGCATTGGTGCATTTCAGAAAACAGACACCCTCTTACGTACAGGCACGATGCGTTTGTAAATTTTCTGAAATCAACCATGAATACTATCTTTTAATCACAGCATGTTTTCCATAAAGGTTCCATATCCTCCGGTGGGGTCATTGACAAAAACATGGGTAACTGCACCAATTACCTTATTATTTTGTATAATAGGCGCACCACTCATCCCTTGAACAATCCCCCCGGAACGTTTCAGCAGTTTCTTATCCGTAACCCGGATAACCATTCCCTTATTGTCTCTGGAATTCACATTAATCTCTTCTATCTTTACTGCAAACCGTTCTACTTTCTCTCCAAGCTGGCACATAATATATGCCCTGCCCTCTTTCACTTCCTGTTTTAACCCAATGGAAAGTGCTTCTTCTGGCTGATAACTGTACTCTTCTCCAAGAACCGTTCCTGTAATCCCAAGCGAAGTATTGCTCTTTATCTGTCCTATGCAGTTTGTTTTACCTAATGCAACGCTCCCGACCAGCTCTCCCGGACTTCCTGCCTTTCCTTTCCGAATGTCTTCAATCTTGGCAGGATATACGCTTCCCTTACTTAATTGTATCAGCTTTCCGGTATCAATATCTGTAATTCCATGTCCCAATGCTGCAAACTGGTTCTGCTCCGTTACAAAAGTTAATGTTCCAATTCCCTCGGTATCCTCCCGCAGCCAGACACCAATTTTGTATTCCCCGTCCTTTGCCAGTACTTTATCCAGCTTTACCTGAATGGTCGTTCCACCACGAATCACTTCCAGTGTTACATTCTTGGCAGGCTTTCGCTGCAAAATTTCTACCACCTGATCAATTTCCCCAACCTGAATACGTCCAACCTTCTGAATAATGTCTCCCGGTTGTAAAATATCTTTCGCAGGCTCATAGGAAAATCCGTCTTTCCCCAAAATTTTTGAAGTTCCAAGCACCATAATCCCATTTGACTGAATATACAGTCCGACCGCTTTTCCAGACGGCATCACTTTTGCTTTCTCAATCACATCAAAATGAATATATTTGTAGTGAAAGATTCCAAAGAGCTTTAACTCTGCCTGATAACTTCCTAATGCACTTGCCATGACACTTACCGGCCTGTCAAGTCCAAAAGACTGTACACTCTCCTGTTTGCTTTCCCCATTTGTAATTGCAATGACATTCTTCGCTTCCTGACATCTTCCCTCCAGCGGCACCTCAAAATTCATCTGTACATTCTGATTTTGAAAAAGATAAATATGGTCAGGAACTTTACTATCCATCTGTCTCCAGTACCAGACACCAACCATTCCAAGGTTTGCCAATAATAACAGCAATAAATAAAAACGGTATTTTCTTTTGCCTTTACCTGTCCAGTGAACCTGCTGGAATAATTTTCTTTTTTTGCTTTGTTTCTGACTCATAGGGCATCCTCACTTTCCTATACACGCGCAAAAAAACGCACCGACTTTGCTGGTGTGCTAGCAAAAAGCTTCGCTTTTTGTTGGCGTGCCGCTACATTTCGAGCAGTTTCCTATACAGTAAAAAAACTGGTATATTTGTTATCATATACCAGTCTGGAAAAAATTATGCCCTGTCCCTTAATTGTTTTTTACGGATTGGAAAAGTTCTTGGATATTTGATATGAAGAATGCTGTTTTTGCGTTCTTCTTAGTTTTGAAATTTCAATTAGCATGGTTCTTTCATGCGATAGCAGAACTTTAAAACTTTTTACTGCTCTGCTTTTAGTTTCAAAGCCAGCTCTTTCATTTCCCTTGCACTGCCAAGGACCGCATCTGTTATCTGTGCACCACCTAAAATCCGTGCCAGCTCCTGCACAGACTCTTCCTGATTTAGCTGCCTTATCTGTGAACGGGTATGTTCTCTGTCATTCTCCTTTTCAATTAAAAACTGTGTATCTGCCATTGCTGCAA
>CANRVD010000027.1 GCA_947643145.1 uncultured bacterium
CGGTCTGTCCGGGACAGTTTCCTGTACCAGTTGCTTCCAGCTTTTGTGCGTCAGCAAGATGTATATTACCACGCTTCCCAAAACTTGTCAACAACTTTTTTTAAATTTCGACTTAAATTTTCAACTTAAATTGCTTTTACCTTCGCCTTAGCACTTAGCCCTTTCTTTTGAAACAACTTGCGGTAAGTCTTTACTTTCGCCTTTGGCACTTTAATTACTGCATTTTTTGATATATTAGAAAATGCCTTATTTCCTATATTGGCCGCCTTCAGTGTTTTACTTCTAACCGTTATATTTTTCAATGCTTTACAACCTGCAAATGCGTTTTTCCCAATTTTATTAACTGTAGCAGGCAACGACAACTTCGTAAGTGCCTGGCAGTTATAAAATGCATTGTTGCCTATAGTTTTCAAATTCCCACTGAATGTAATGGAAGTTAAACTGGAACATTCTCTAAATGCACCTGTGTCTATCAGAGTAACAGTACTTCCCATCGAAATCGCCTGTAAGATTTTATTACCTTTAAAAGCTTTAGCGCCAATTGCAGTCACATCATACACACTCCCTTCAATCAGTACATAATCTGGAATATTTATCGAAGATAATTCTCCTACTGGTGCTTTGTACTCGACAGTTCCACCGGTAAGGGCCGCTTTTGTTACAACATAAGTTGCCTGGTCATTGCTATAATAGCTCCCAAGCTGTGGCAGATTTGCTATATTATTATTGTTGTTATTATTATTGTTATCATCATCTTCATTGTTACCCTGATTTTCTTCAAAGTCTATATTGGCATCCTGCTCATAATCTTCCCATGTAGGATTATCTTCACCTATATCATCATCTAACTGTAAATCGCTGTCATCTTCCCAAACTTCATCCATTGGCGGATGAGGCACTTCCGTTGGTGCTGCTGCTGCAACAGAAGCAGTGTCAGACTCTGGCAAAACCGCAAAACCTGTCATTAGCATCCCACTCAGACCAAGTGACAAACCTAATCTCCAAATATTTTTCTTACCCAGCCTCATACTATTTTCCTCCCAATTACATGGCATTCCATATTTTACCTCATTTCTGCAAGGTGAACTTCATTCACCTTTGCTTTCTGCTACTGAAAAAGAACTACAGTTCTTGCAATGTTTGTGCAAGCAACGTGCAGCCATAATACTTGCATACCGAACACCGTTCGCATTGTGAAAAATTTATTTTTCACTCTTACTCCCTTTTATTATACAATTTCCTTTTTCTCATTTCAATGAAAATTTGCATTTCAATTACTTTCTCAGAGCATATCTGAAAATTGAAAAGAGGTCTTTGCCCCATACAAAGACCTCTTTAAACCCCAACAGGAATAAACCTGCTACAATACTTGTCCTCTATATATTAGAACTCTGGCTCAATCAAGCCAAATGTATTGCCCTTTCTCTTATACACAACATTGACCTCATCCGTTGTTGCATTACGGAATACATAAAAATTATGTCCCAGTAAGTCCATTTGGATACAAGCTTCTTCTGGATCCATCGGTTTCATCGCAAATCTCTTGGAACGGATAATTTTAATCTCATCATCCTCTTCAATCTCTTCTTCCACAAACGCTTTACTAAGACTCACCGCCGCCTGCTTCTGTTCAACCAGTTTATTCTTATATTTGCGTAACTGACGCTCAATTATTTCTTCCACCAAATCAATCGACACATACATGTCATTACTCACCTGTTCCGCACGAACAATATTTCCCTTCATAGGAATTGTTATCTCTATTTTCTGCCTTTCCTTTTCTACACTAAGAGTAACATGTACTTCAGTTTCTGGAGTAAAATACCTTTCTAGCTTTCCAATTTTGTCATGGATTGCTGATTTAAGTCCTTCTGTCACATCAATATTTTTACCGCTGATGATATACTGCATAGTTACCACTCCTTTGCTGTTTTCTTGTGTATCGAATAATAATAACTATCCATTAATATTTTCTACACTGATTACATTATACAATACCAAACTGGAAAAAACAAGCAAAAATGCACAATACATTTCTCCATTTTCAGCTATTTTTATACAATTTACATATACCAACGGTTACTATTCATGATAATCCTTTTTATACTTTCTTTGTAAAAATAACTACCATTTCCAAATACTTTCTGACAATTTAATTTTAAAAAAAATCTCTTCCACAACCTCTTTATTATCAAATTTTTCTTATCCTTTTTCTGTTAGAAAATTGTTAATAATGTGGAAAACTTCGTTAATAACTAGTATATTTGCACTTTTTTCTCTTTCTATAATGTGGACAACCCCAAAGTTATTCACAATTTTTGCGCCGAATTGATAGTTTATAACATTTTTTTGATTTTACCACTCTACAAAAATTGCCAAATTATTACACAAGTTGTCTGACTATTCTTTTCTGTATCATCTCCAGTACAACGAAAAAAGCAAGCCAAACTGTCAATTACATTAGTAAGCCCTATTTTTAATCATGTTTTCCAAACTCATTGTCGTATCAAAATACTGTTCTTCCACATACTGTGTTTTCCCTACCTCTTTCCCAGCCTCTAACTTCTCTATAATTTCAGAAACCATTGGACCAAGCAGCGGATTACATTCCAAATCAACATTGATTTTACCTGCAACCATAAATTGAAGAGCAGCCTTTACCGCATCAAAAGAAATAACAATAATATCTCCCTCCGGACCACAAGTCTTTCCCGATGCTTCAATTGCTTCCATTGCACCAAACGTCATATTATCATTCTCACTAATCACCACATCAATTTCATCATAATCAGCTAAAAAGTTCTCCATTACCTCCTGCCCTTTCGCTTGCGTAAACTCTCCGCTTTCCCTCGCAAGCATTTTCCAGTTCTTATGTTTGGAAAGAACCTCTTCAAAGCCTTCTGTTCTGCCTATCTGAGAAGTGGCCCCTAATGTCCCCTGCAGCGTAACTATCTTGATTTCCTCTTCCGAACGTTCCTGACTTTCCAAATAACTCTCCAGCCATTTCCCAGCCCGGCGCCCCTCCTTCCTGAAATCACTTCCTACCCAGCAGGTAAAGAGACTTTCATCCTTTACCGATACCTGACGATCAACCACAATAACAGGAATACCCGCATCTTTTGCCTCCATCAGAACAGCATCCCATCCAGTTTCGACAACAGGGTCTAAAACAATATAATCTACTTCCTGAAGAATAAAATTACGTATATCCTTGATTTGATTTTCATGTTTCTGCTGGGCATCCTTAAACAGAAGATAATATCCATTTTCTGCTGTAAATGTACTCTTAAAGGATTCTGTATTGGCTGTACGCCAATCGGATTCTGAGCCAATTTGTGAGAATCCAACCACAATATAGCCCTCTCCATCCTTTGGCATATCACGATATGGCGTCTCCTGCCCGGAATCATCCTCGGATGTTGTTCTCAGACTACTTCTATTAAAGATACTGCATCCCACCAGGCAGACCAACAGAATCAACAACGGCATTACCGCAAATTTATATCTCTTCATCGTTTACCTCATTTCTGCAAAGTGAACTTCGTTCCCCTTTCCTTTTATACAAAACGCAATGTTTGTCTCGCAGTGCAGGCACAAATTTGCCGAGTAAAAATCTATTTTTCACTCTTAACCTCCTCTCGACAAACCCTCTCTATATATAAATCAGGGCACCAACAAAGTCAGTGCCCTGGTTCACAGGATAAAAAACCTCCCAAAACCTGTCATACTATTTCTTGCTGTCCTTTATCTTAGCAAATACACTCTGCAATACAATAAAGAAGCACAGCAGCGCAGCAACTGCAATACTTGACCAGGAGCTGAGCAGCTTTCCATTTGTCTTAACCAGTGTAGAAATTGTTCCATTAATCAGTACACCAAAGAAAGAACCGATTACATTTCCAACACCTCCTGTTAACAGCGTACCACCGATAACAGCCGATGCAATGGCATCCATTTCAAGACCTTTTGCCTGCTGTACATTTCCTGACATTGTATTCAGGCAAAAGCAGATACCACCAATTGAGCACAGGAAGGACGACAAGACATAAGCTTTGAGCTTCGTGCGTTTTACATCCAGTCCCATCATAACAGCAGAAGACTCATTTCCACCTACGGCATACAGGCTGCGGCCAAACTTTGTATAACGTAACATCAGAAATACAAGTACAAGCACAACCAAAGCAATTACAACCGTAATTCGGATAAATGGTATCTGCAGAACACCTCTCCGGTTTGTAACCGCTCCAAAAGGAATAGAAATCTTCATCTGAGCCAAAGATACAAAAAACTTGTTGGAAATAGAAACCTGATCTGTACAGATAACGGCTGTCATACCACGCGCAAAGAACATACCTGCCATTGTTACGATAAACGGCTGTATTTTTAAATAACCTACGCAAAAGCCTTGTACCAGTCCAAATACCACACCGACTGCCAGTACCAGTATGCAGAGAAGGATAGGATTCTGATTCCAACGCTCCATTCCTACAGCCAGCAGCATACAGTCTAATGCAATCAGAGAACCAACTGAAATATCAATTCCTCCGGTCAGCATGACACATGTCATACCACAGGCAACACAGAGAAGACCTGCATTGTTAATCAGCAGATTTAAGAAAGTCTGCAAATTGGTAAATCCCTTATCGGAATAAAGAATACATCCAACCGCATACATCACAACAAACAAAGCAATCGTAATCAACAGTAGCAGTGTATTGCTGTTAATCTTTATCTTTTTCATATCAGACCCCTCCTTTTGCCAAAGCTCTCTTAGCAGAAAGCCGTTTTACCCACGCATTGAAAGGCGGTGCCTGAATTGCTACGATAATAATAACGATAATAGCCTTATAAACCGGTGCCTGGTCAGAAGACACGCCCAGTGCAAACAAAGTAGTCGTAATCGCCTGAATCGTATATGCTCCAATCACCGAACCAGCCAGATTGAACTTTCCACCGCCCAGACTGTTTCCACCCAGTGCTACTGCAAGGATTGCATCCAACTCATAGTTCAGTCCGATATTATTGGAGTCCGCGGAACTGATACGGGAAGAAGCAACAATTCCTGCAATTCCAGCCATAAGTCCGCAAACTATGTAGCATAGAAAAATAATCTTTCCTGAGTTCAAACCCGCAATTCGTGAAGCCTTTTTGTTGATGCCAACACTCTGTATATACAATCCCAGTGCTGTTTTCTTTAACAGGATTGCCATAACAAGGATACAACCCGCCGCAATCACAATCGGAGTCGGGATAAAACCAAGGTATCCGCCAAACATCTTGAAAGAATCATTACGTACATATACAATTAAGTTATTACAGCACAACAGACCAATCGCACGTGCCGCTGAAAACAGAATCAACGTGGCAACCATAGGCTGTACATTCAGATATGCTACCAAAAATCCGTTAAATGCACCACATACACATGCCAGAAGAATTCCGCCCAAAACGCCTACTAAAAGCGGTACTGCCAGCTCTGTTGTAGCGGCTGTCCCGTAACCGGCAAGCAGCATACAGCAGAAGGAAGCTGCCAGTGACATAACAGAACCAACAGAAATATCGGTTCCAGCTGACGAAGATACTACTAACGTCATACCAATAGAAAGAATTGCAATCTCACTTCCTCTGTTCAAAATATCAATCAAACGTCCATAAAGGACACCATTTCTAACAGAGATTGTAAAAAAGTTTAATGCAAAATTGCCATTTGCAGCGTCATAAATAATATTTGCTGCCATTACCAAAAGCATACAGAAAATAGGCAGGAACAATGCCTTACTTGTGAGTTTCTTTATATTATTCATTTGTGTCACCACCTCCCGCAATTGCTTTCATGACTGTCTCCTGCGACAGGGACTCTGTGATTTCCCCAACCTTCTCACCATCACGGAGAACTGCAAGCTTTGTACAGGTACGGAGCATCTCTTCTATCTCGGAAGAAATAAATATCAGACTCTTCCCCTCTCCTGCAAGCTTTAAAACCAGCTTCTGTATTTCCGTTTTTGTACCGATATCAATACCACGGGTCGGCTCATCCAAAATCAGGAAATCCGGGTTAGTTGCCAGCCAGCGGGCCAAAATTACCTTCTGCTGGTTTCCACCGGAAAGCTGGCAGATTAAAGTTTCACGGCTGGCTGTCTTAATCTGCAAAAGCTTGATATACTCATCCGCAATCTCAATCTGCTTACTCATTGGCAAAAGCCGAAATACCCCCCGCTTTGCCTGCATTGCCAGAATAATATTCTCCCTGACAGATAAATCCCCAATAATTCCTTCTGCCTTTCTGTCATCCGGCAGAAGACCCATGCCAAGATTCATGGCATCAATCGGTGCATTCACCTTTATTTCTTTTCCATTTACTTTCAGTACACCAGTCTGATTCTTATCCGCACCATAGATAACACGGGCCAGCTCGCTGCGTCCAGAACCAAGAAGTCCTGTCAGTCCCACAACTTCTCCCTTGTGTATCTGTAAATCAAATGGCTTAATCGTTCCTTTATGGCTCATTCCCTTTGCATCAATCAGAATGTCTTCGTCGGTAAATACTGGTGCCTCCTCTGACTTAATAGAAGCCAAATCATCAAAATCTTTACCCATCATAGCCGCTACCAGCTTTACACGTGGTAAATCCGCGATTGGATATTCTCCTACCAACTGACCATTCCGCAAAACCGTAATCCTGTCGCAAACGGTATAAACCTGCTCTAAGAAATGTGTAACAAATACGATTCCTACGCCTTTTGCTTTTAACTGGTTCATCAGTTTAAACAGCTTCTCTACCTCACTGTCATCCAGGGAAGAAGTCGGCTCATCTAAAATCAATACCTTACAATCCATATCAACTGCACGTGCAATCGCAATCATCTGCTGGAGTGCAAGTGAATATTCCTCCAGATTTTGTGTAACATCAACCGGCATATCAAGGTCTTTCATAATCTTTTCCGAACGCTTTATCATTTCCCGCCAATTGATAAAGCCAAGCTTATTTTTGGGCTCTCTGCCAATAAAAAGATTCTCGGCAACACTCAGGTTTGGACATAGGTTAATCTCCTGATATACGGTAGAAATTCCTTTTTTCTGCGCATCAAGTGTAGAATGGTTTACTACTGCTCCCTGAATACCTTCTACATGGATTTCCCCTGCCTCAAATGCATTAATTCCGGTCAGACACTTAATCAGCGTGGACTTTCCTGCACCATTTTCGCCCATCAGTGCATGGATTTCTCCCCGTCTTAATGTGAAATCTACATTATCCAACGCCTTTACTCCAGGAAAGGTCATTGAAATGCCACGCATTGTCAATATAACATTATTATCCATACCACCCTCATCCTTTCCTACAATAGATTGCAGGCTCCGCCAGCAAGCCTATTGTCAAAATAAAGAGGGAACCCCATATTATAAGAGCTCCCCTCCATAAAAATCCGTTGCTTTCTAATATTGAGCGTCGATGATTTCCTGTGTAACAACGGTCATATCCTGACTCTCGCCGTTCACTTCAATAGAAGGAATAATATCCTCTTTTACAAACCAGTGCTCCTCCATGTATACTTCTTTTTCAGGTGTCTCATTATTCTGCAGCTTCTTGATAACTTCCTCAACAAAAGGAGCTGCAAGTGGATTACACTCAAAGTCTGCATTAATTTCACCAGACATTACGCGCTCCAGTCCTGCTGTACAAGCATCGAAGGAAACAAGGATAACATCACCGTCAACACCATACTTGATACCAGCAGCTTTCATAGCATCCATAGCACCAAATGCCTCATTATCATTCTGGCAGATTACTACGTTAAACTTACCTTCATAACTCTTGATGTAAGACTCCATAATTTCCTGTCCACCATCCTGTGTGAAGTCACCATCCTGTGAATCCAGAATCTTCCATCCTTCTCTGTCAGCAATTTCCTTAAATCCATCTGTACGTCCTATTGTAGCAGAAGCTCCTTTCGAACCCTCAATTACAAGTGCATTTACCTCAGAAATATTCTTTTCCTTGATATATGCTTTCAGCCATTCTCCTGCCGCAAGACCTTCTGTCTTGAAGTTAGAACCTACCCAGGATACGTACTTGTCTGAATCTTCAATCGTACGGTCAATTACAATAACCGGAATACCTGCATCCTCACATTCGGTAAGTACTGTATCCCATCCATTGGCAACGATTGGGTCGATAATGATGTAATCAACATCCTGCTCAATAAAGTTACGTACTGCTTCTAACTGAACTGCAGGATCATTATCACAGTCAACAAACTGTAAATCATATCCGTTATCCTTAGAAAATACATCCTGACAAGACTTTGTGGAAGCGGTACGCCAGTCTGACTCATGTCCAACCTGTGCAAAACCGATGGTAATCAGCCCATCACCCTTTGAATCATCAGAGTCTTCCTTCTGCGTCTCCTGCTGTTTGTCATTTTCCTTTGCATCATCATCAGAACCACATCCAACCAACATGGTAGCAGCCATAGATACCGTCAGCAAAGTTGCTAAAAATTTCTTCTTCATACTACTAAATCCTCCTTACTTTTCTTTATCGTACTTATATATTATAAAAAAATAAAGAAAAAAAATACGGAGGTCTTTCAGAATTAAGTGTAGTTTTTTATTTTTTTCCTGCCCATTTATAACATTAAGTTAATTTTTTTACGAAAAAAGTGGATTAATTTACGATTGGTATGGTAACTGTGACCACAGTACCTTCCTGATAGGTACTTTCAATTCCAATTCCATAGGTCATCCCATAGTTAAGCTGCAGGCGCTGATTTACATTAAACAGCCCAAAACCGGAAGGATTCTCCGTATCTTCCTGCTCCCCGCATATCAGCTTTCTCACATGTTCCAGACGCTCTGGCTTCATTCCAATCCCATTGTCATGAACACAAAATATAATCTGCCCCTCTTCTTTCCTGCCTGTAATTCTGATATGCCCCAGCCCGCGCTTATTTTTAATCCCATGATAGAGGGCATTTTCCACCAAAGGCTGGAGCGTCAGTTTTAAAATAGAGTATTGATTCAGCTCCTTAGGTATCTGAATATCATATTTGAGAATATCCCGGTAACGGAACTGCTGAATCTGCAAGTAACTGCGGATATGCATTTCCTCCTCCTGTATCGAAATATAATCCCTTCCCTTACTGAGCGTAGTCCGAAAAAAGTCAGACAGTGTTGTTACCATCTGTACCACCTGTTCTTTCTCCCCTGCTTCTGCCAGCCAAATAATGCTGTCTAACGTATTATATAAGAAATGTGGATTAATCTGCGCCTGAAGAACTTTCAGCTCTGTTTGGCGGAGATTTATCTGCTCAATCCTGATATCTTCTACCAGATTTCCAATTTTTTCCACCATGCGGTTAAAGCTTACGTTCAAAACCGTCAGTTCATCATCACTGTCTTCCTGTGCACGGACGGCAAAGTCACCGCTTCCTGCCTGCTTGGTTGCCTCAGAAAGCCTGCGGATTGGCTCTGTAATCCCTGTCATAATCATCCGGCTAAGCAAAACGGCCCCCAACAGAATAGCAGCAAAAATAAAAATACTTGTACGAAGTGCCGCCGATACATCCGAACGAATCCCATCCCGAAGCGTTTCCAGACGGGTGGTCTCAAAGTAAATATATTCCTGAATCTGCTCCTGAATCAGTTCTGTCAGAACACGGATATTTAAATCCAGCCGCTCAAGATTCTCATCATAAGCACCGCTGACCTGCGCATCCGCCTCTATCTCTTCCACGCGGTCTTCCAGTGTATTCAGACATCTCAAAATCCCATCAAGCTGACTCCTTGCATGCTCTGAATCAGCCAGGCGATACAAGATTCTAAAATTCTCCCTTGCTCCATCAATTAATGTATGAGGCTGCCTTGTCCCTACCAAATCCTTTGCCCTCTCCATATTTACCACAACGATATACATGGAATAATCCATATCCTCTTTAAAATTGATACTGTATTTATTTGCCATAGTAATGTTATCTGCAATCGTATTATAGCGGTCTGAAAAACGATTGACCAAAAGCAGCAGATACACAATCAACACAGTAAGTGGTACCAGGCATACCACAACAAGCATATACAACCTCTTCTGCAAGGAAGAACCCTTTTTCTTCATAAGCCGTACCATCCCTTTCCATCTTTCATGCCTTACGCCTGACGCCGGAATTCCTTCGGAGTACAATCCTGCGTCTTCTTAAACAGATAACTAAAATAATGCGAATCCTTATAGCCCACTGCATATGCTATTTCCGCTGACTTCATGGAAGATGTGCGAAGCAGCTCTCTTGCCTTCTCCATACGGACAGAAGTCAGATATTCAATAAAAGTCTGTCCTGTTCCCTGACTGAAAATACTGCTGAAATGATTCGGGCTCAAATTCACGCTAGCTGCTACGGAATTCAGTGAGATATCCTCATTGTCAAAATGCTGCTCGATATAGTTTTTGGCATCTACAAGAATCGAATGATACTTTTGCTGTGACACAGTCTCCCGCAAATCAATGGTAGTCTCTAAAACCTTCCTTAAATATTCCTTATTTGCCTCCTCTGTAGAAAAAACAGCAACCATATCCTGAATATTTCCACAGCTTTCCACTAAAACCTCTGCCTCATAGCCAAGTTCTTCCAATAACGCCAGTGCAGCAAAATACATATCCATCGTAACGTATCCCCGGAATAAAAGAGACTGTATATTTCGTTCCCCAAAACTCAGGAAATACTCATCAACAAAATCGGCCACTTCACTTTTTAGTCCTGTTTTCAAAAAACGCTCTGCAACTCTTCTGTCCAGCTTTTTAACTTCCAAAGAACCAAGTTCTGGCTCCTCCCTAATATAAGGCTGTTCCGAAAGCGCACTACTGTAAATAATCTGATTCCGTTCTTTCAGATACCGGTATGCAAACGCATGGCTGGCCTCCTCGAAGCACTTATTTAGCTCACTTAACCGCTCCACGGCTTTTCCAATACCACCAAAATATTCTATCTCGTTATAATTTTCTAGAATATCCTTTAACTCCTTTAAAAAAGCATCCTCTATTTCTTTCAGCGGCTTTTCAGCAGACTCCTTTAAAATAAACGCCCATCCTTCGATTCCCAAATCAACCATCAGGATTTCCGGAGTATTCTCTATCACTTTTTCTATATCATGCGCTACATTATCCTTTTTCCCAAAATCCCCCCCTGGCTCCTCATCGGCAAAAATCTGGAACAGAAGAATATTATAGCAGTTTGCCACTAAATCCATCCCTATCTCCCGTCCCTCCTTAAGAAGTGCAGAAGTCTGGCTTTTTCCCAAAACAATGCTTCTGAAAAATTTCTGTCTGGCAAGCTGAAGATTTTCTAGCCGCTCCTGTTCAAAGGTCTTTTGAAATTCTCTTTCCTCCAAAACAGTCTGGGCCACTCTTTTTACTGCCTCTAAGAGCTTTACACCTGTAATTGGCTTTAGAAGATAATCTGTAATCCCAATATTAATTCCTTCCTGCGCCAGTTCAAAATCGTCATAACCGCTTAAAATAATAATCTTAACATCCGACATCTCCTGCTTCACCAAACGGCTTAACTCCAACCCATCCATAAACGGCATCTTGATATCTGTAATCAGGATATCCGGCTTCGTTTTCTGAATCATCGGATAAGCCAGCTCTCCGTCACTGGCCTCTCCCACAAACAAAAATCCCTCTTTCTCCCAGTCAATATTACGTTTAATTCCCTCCCGCATAATAATTTCATCTTCCACTAAAAATACTTTAATCATTTCAATCCTCATTTCTACTTATGGATATTAGTGGCAAAAAAAGAGACTGCAAAGCAGTCTCTTTTTATTATGTATAACCTCTTATCCAATAACTTTCTTAACAGCTTCTAATACACGGTCTGCCTGAAACGGTTTTACGATAAAGTCTTTTGCACCATTTTGTATCGCCTCAATAACCATTGCCTGCTGTCCCATCGCAGAACACATAATTACATTTGCACCGCCATCAATTTCTTTGATCTTTTTGAGTGCCTGAATACCATCCATTTCTGGCATAGTAATATCAAGCGTGATTAAATCCGGCTTTAACTCGCTATATTTCTGAACAGCTACAACGCCATTTTCAGCCTCTCCAACAACGTTGTAACCACCTTTCGTTAAAATATCTTTCACCATCATACGCATAAATGCTGCATCATCAACAATTAAAATATTATTTCCCATAGTCTTTCTCCCTTACTATAATTTTAACTATTTGTCCACATATAACTGACCTTGCAAACTGTTTAGCAGACAAAAGCCTGTAACGAAAACATTCCTCTGCAATTATTATTTTTAGATTTCTATTGTTATTATATTACTTCCCCCCTCTTTTGTCAAGAAATTTACTGAATCTCAACTACATTCTATATTTTTACCCTAAAAGCCTTACCCTCCACATATCTAATAGTATTTTGGACTTCCCCACAGGTTGTTCTTTTTCAATTCAATATATTCCGCATATGCTCTTTCCAAGATTTGCTTTTCATTTGCAAACTTTAGCAGATGATATGCCTCATGATACTTATAAAATCCTGAATCACGAAAGAATTCTTCCTTTTGTGGTTTACTAAAGTAACTTTCACCCATCATAAGATACCAATGAACATCCTTTACTACGGTGTCTGTCGGTGTATTAAAGGTATATTGACTCTTTCCTACATACTTTATAATACTGGCATCTGCACTTGTCTCCTCCTTAACTTCTCTCAGTGCAGTTTCTTTGTATTCTTCCCCCTCTTCAACGGTACCTTTTGGCAGCACCCACCCCTCATACCGGTTCTTATAATTCTTATACAGGAGTAAAATCTTTCCTCTGAAAATCACCACACCGCCACAGCTTGTTGCTTCGATCATTGCACTTCCTCCTTGGCCCGTGTGTTCAAAAACTACTCCTAGTATAACCTTTTTTTCTCTTCTTGGCAATGTTTTTCATTACAGCTTATTTTCCGTTACGATTCACAGCCGTCCTAAACATCATGCAGAAAACCATCCGGCTTTGCCGTCCGGCACTGCAAAATCAACTGTGAAGCGTAACTATTTTCCAATATACTCTTCAAACATTTCTCTTGCAATTGGTACAGCATACTGGCTTCCCGTTCCGGCTCCCTCCACAATAATGCTGACTGCTATCCTGGGATTATCGGCAGGTGCAAAGCCTACAAACCATGCATGAGAAGTTCCTTCTGAATCAAATTCTGCAGAACCGGTCTTTCCTGCCACAGAGTATGACAAAGAACTAAGAGAACGCCCCGTACCATCCGTTACAACAGAACGCATAAAACGGTTCATTTTCTGTGCCACCCATTCCTCAATAATCTGCCCACGCCCCTCCGGCGAATATTCTGTTACAACCCTGCCTGCCTCGCTTTCCACATGGTCAACCACATATGGAGTCATCATCTTCCCATTATTCGCCACTGTAGCTGCAATCATGGCATTTTCCAAAGGGGTAATCATTGTCTTGCCCTGCCCAATCACCGTCTGCGTCAGTTCACCCATGTCAGAATCTTTTGTCAGTGCAAAATCACTTTTATTATATTCAAAATCAACAGAAAGGCTCTTATTAAATAAAAATTTTTCTGTAAGCTTCCTAAAGGCTGTAATATCTATTTGTGTCCCAATCTGTGCGAATGCCCCGTTACATGACTTGGCAAGTGCTGATTTCAGGTTGAGGCTTCCATGCTTTTCCTTTCCATAGCAGTTAATTACATTTCCCGAAAAATCATCAGACCCCTGACACTGATAATGAAATTCGGAATAGGTATCTGGATTTTCAATCAGATATTCGATTGCCGTAAGAAGTTTAAAGGTAGAGCCTGGCGGATACAGTCCCTGTGACGCACGATTCACCAATGCGGATTTTTCCCCCGAATCATTGATAAGTTCATCCCAGTCTTGCGCTACGCGGTTTGGATTATATGCCGGTCTGGAAACCATCGCCAGCACTTTTCCGGTAGAAGGTTCCAGTGCAACTACTGCCCCCTTTCTTCCTCCAAGTGCATCATATGCCGCTTTTTGCAAATCGGCATCCAGAGTAGTAACCACATTATCTCCCGGACTTTTTTCTCCCTGAAAGGTATTGGTCAGTTTTTCCAATGGATTGACATGGGAGGTCAGAAGCGGATAGCACTGCCTGCCTTCTATTCCTGTCATACTGTTGGTATCCCTGCCGACAATATGGCAGAAAATATCATTATATGGATAAACTCTGGTATCATTTCCCTTTTCATCTGTAACTGTTTTAGCAAGGACTTTCCCGTCAGCAGATAAAATCTGCCCCTTCTGCACCTTTTTCGCAAGCACCTCCTGCCTTTTATTATATGGATTGTTAATGACCTCCTGGCTTTGCGTCACCATAAAATACACCAAATAGCCTGCCATGCACAGAAAGATAATAGTAATACTATATGTCACCATAAGGATCTGGGAATTCCCACGCCTTCCTTCTCTCACTTTGACCTTCTCCTGTCTGACCGCCATCCGATGTTGCTGCACACTAGGCCCTCTGTTTCTTTGGCTTTCTTTCAATGTCATCCTCCTCCCGGCAATTCAAAACATACATTCCCTGAATAATGCAAAATAATATTACTGTACTAATAACAGAACTTCCCCCGTAGCTTACCAGAGGCAGGGTTACACCTGTAGACGGTATAAATTTCGTCACACCTCCTATTGTCAGGAATACCTGAAAAATGTATTCTACTGCCAGACCTAATGCGGTCAGTTTATAGAACCGCCTTGTCATTTTTAAGGCAACATTGACAAATAATGTAAAACAGCTTACCTCAACTAAAATCAGACAAATTGCAAAAAATGCTCCCAATTCTTCACTAAGCGCCGAAAAAATGAAAGCGGTTTCCGCAATGGTAATCCTGTATGGAAGCCCTTCGCATAGCCCCATTCAAAACCATCCGCCTGTACCTATTGCAAAAAGCGACTGTGCAACCTGATAACCTGCATCATCAATACTTCCCCACGGGTCCTGCCATGCAGTAACCCTCCTCTGAATATGGTAAAAAAACTGGTACGCCGCTACCGCAGCCACTGCTCCGGCTCCAAAACCCAGACAAAGATAGAGCGGCTGGCGGCTTGCCACATACAATATGATTAAAAATGTAACATAGTAGATCAACGCCGCCCCCAAGTCCTTCTCTGCCACCAGAATCAGTACATGAATGGCCGCTAACGCCCCTGCTTTGACCAGATTTTTTAAATCTGTGGACTTTGCAAGCAGTGCTGCAACAAAAAGCACATAAATAATTTTTACAAATTCAGATGGCTGCAAAGCGAATTTACCAATCACAATCCAGTTTCTTGCACCTTTTCTTTCATCTCCAATGACAAAAACAAGCGCCAGCAGCAGGATACCAATAATGGCATATGCTATTCCAAAGCGGTCTAAATAATCAAATTTCTCAATTAACAGAGGAATAAACAGCCCTAAAATGCAAATAACTGCTGCAAAAAACATCTGCCGGATTGCATATGCTGTATTAATCCGCTCTAACATTACGAAACCAATCATAAAAAGCATCAGCATATTGTTTAAAACCAGTTTCGATGCATTCCGGTAAACATAAATATACGCTTTATTAACAAAAATCAGTATCAGCAACTGCACAAGATATAAGATAAGAATTTTTTTATCCAGACTGTTCAAAAAAAGAACAATGGTGCAAATTGCATGAATAGCGTACATGATTCTGTTCTGTCTACGGTATATACTTTCCTTTCGCTCCGCATTTTTTCCAAAAAATACAGTAAAACAATGCCATGTATATATTGCAAAAAGGATAATAATAATATATTTTGATAATTCTACCAGAATAGAATGCAGTACTCTGACTCCATTCATCCCTCCAAATAGTTCCATCCATTTTAACGCTGCTTCTGTTTTATCCATAAGCCCTCACTTTCTCGCATCGTGCTTTATACCAGACATCCTCCCCATGCCGGCTTCACTGCATAAATGATTCATGAGAAGAACGCTGGTTTTGCGTTCTTCATGCGTGAAATTTAGAAACTCTTCGGCAAAGTACCCATAGCACTTTGTCGATTTTAGAGTTTCTTTTCACGCTTTACTCAATTCCCCTTCTGAAATGGCCATACTGCGACTCTCCCTGAAAGCTTCCCTGTAATACTGCTGCCGTTTCTTCTCTGCTCTCCGTCGTAAAGGAATAACGCATCCCGGCAGCACAAAGCTTCCGGTTTTTGCTGACCAGCTCCCGAATCGACACTGGTATATTCTGATAGATAACATTATAGCAGTATTTACAAAAATTAACTGCTTCAAACTTCTGCCCCTTCTGGCTGGCAAACAAAAACTTTCGGTTTCTCCCATCCATATCGTTTCCCACACATTTTTCAGTATTCGCTCTGATACATTGAGCCGAAACCATAAGCGGAATCTTTCCATATACCATCATTTCTGTCTTTGGTAAAAATTCCAGTTTCTCAAGCTCTTTCTCTGTCAGCTCAAAAGGCAGTGTAAATTGATGGATACCCTGCTCCTCCCAAAACCGATATGCCTCATGATTCATAACATACATATTGTAATCAAGGCGGATATTATCTTCCAAAACCTTCCCTGCCTTTCTGAGAAAAGCAAGGGATTCCAGATTCTTTACCAAATATCCTCCCCAGTTCAGGGCAAGCATCCCTTCCCTGTCTTCCATTATCTTTTCAAAAGTAAGCCAAATATCTCTTCGGAAAATATAAGGAAAGACAAGCCATGGACTTTTTCCGGCCCTTACTATTTTATAAAAACACTCCTTTATCATTTCGGCAGACATTGCCTCTGTATGAAGATAGATAACAGTGATTTCTCTAATTTCAAGCACGGAATCCAGCTGCTCTGGAAACATCACCTCTGCACTGACTGTTGACATATTTGCATCCCCTGATATAGGGTTTTCTTCCAAAACTTCCGAAATATAGGGCACAGGCACCTTCCTGCAAAAACTTCCTTCTATCTCTTCTTTCAGCTTTTCTAATACCTGTCTCCTTAGATTCTTTAATACCTTCACCGGAAGAAAAACTTCTCCCTCTATCCAAATCTCTAACTCTTCCAGATAAAACGGACTGTCTCCTGTCTGATTCAGGACTTTTCTGACAGCTTCCTTTGAAGCCGGCTGCTTTTCTGCCCTTTGGCAGATTTCACCTTCACATTCCACAACAAACCTTCTCCCTGCATCCCTGCCCTCATGGGTTAGCTTCAACTGCAACGGCTTTCCCTGTACTGCCACAAAAACTGCAGATACCGGAAGCTTTAAATCCTTTTCCAGATACTGTTCCCGAATGGAAGCAAGCAGTCTGGCATCCTTTGTCCTGTATACCTTATCTCCCTTTTGAATCCGGCTTCCCTTCTGGTATCTCGCTGTCACTTTCCGCCCAGCCGCTACTCCTTCCCCAAGCGTATACTCATAAGAAGGCTGCTGCCTGTCGTCCCGAAACTCTACCACATCCTGCGCAGATAATTTATATGTGGTCTGATAAACCACCTCATGTTTCCCGACAGAAATCACCTTGCCCACACAGACTCCGCCATGCTTTGGACGGAGAGTGGCGAGCATCTTCCCTCTGATGCCAAAGCTTCTTCCGGAAATATTCCCTGCCTCACCTGCAAGGTATCCATTGGTAAAACCATCCCGGTTATATAGTTCTGCCAGGCAGCGCAAATCCTCCTGCCACTCCCTGTCGTACCCTACAAGGTAGTTCCGGTAGCCTGCCGCCCCCACCTGGCAATATAAATCCACATATTTCCGATAGATGGACGTCACAAAAGCTGTATATTCGGGACGCTTCATGCGCCCTTCTATTTTAAAGGAATCAATACCCGCTTCTATCAATTCCGGCAGAAAAGCAAGATTGCAAAGTTCTTTAGGACTTAACAGGTACGGCACGTTTGTCTTTTCTCCCACAGATTGGTATGGCATACGGCAAGGCTGCGCACATCTGCCTCTGTTCCCGCTCCTTCCTCCAAACATACTGCTAAAAAGGCATTGCCCGGAATAGCAGTAGCAAAGGGCGCCATGCACAAATACCTCTAATTCTAACTCTGTATCCTCACGCATCCTGGAAAGTTCCTCCATGCTCAATTCCCTCGCTGGAACCATACGGGTAACATGATACTTTTTAAGCTCCTCCGCCCCCTGCCCCATCGTCAGGCTCATCTGGGTACTTGCATGTATAGGAAGCTTTGGAAAATGTCTGCTGATAAAGCGAAGTACTCCCATATCCTGTACGATAACAGCATCCAGACCAGCCTCATAATACGGGCGCAGAAAGGAAAACAAAGACGCTTCTATTTCCCTGCTTTTTAGCAACGTATTTACCGTCATATAGAGCTTCACACCATGCAGATGGCAATATGCCAATGCTTCTAACATTTCATCTTCTTCCGGATTCTGGGCATAAGCCCTTGCTCCAAAACGACTTCCGCCCATATAAACAGCATCGCATCCTGCCGCTACTGCTGCCCGCATCCCTTCTACTGAGCCTGCCGGTGACAGAATTTCCGGTTTTTTTCTCATATCAACTCTTGTCTCCTTTCCTATACTATAACGATGAGAAACGTACTTTGCCTTCGCGTAAAAAAGCGCCCTTCCACTTACCGAGAACTTTTCTATCCCACAAAAAGGACTGTGCCACAAGCACAGCCCTTACTTTCTTCTATTTCCTGAATACTGGTTATTCCCATAATTTTTGCCTTTCGTAGCATTATTTTCAGCCTTGACCCCCTCTAACTCCGTTTCCAGCCGGATTACCTTGTGCTCTGCCTCTGTCTTTTCTCCCTGTAAGTCTCCAACTTCTTTTTCGCGTTCATCAAGCTGCGCCTTCATTGCAATCATATCATGCTTCATGTTGAAGATTTCCTTTTCCAAATCTTCCTTTTCTTTCTGCAGCTCTTCTACGGACTGCTGCACCTTATAATATTCATCCGAAAGGTTTATCGCCAGAAGAATATTTTTCATGTCCGCATCTAACTTCGTGTATCCTTCTTCCTGTTTAAACTCTGCATATTTATCGTTGATATGGGTTGCAATCTTCTGCAAATATTCACTGCTCTCATACCCACTTAATGTGTACTGCTTTCCATTGATGATTACTTCCACATCATTTTTGGTATTCATAAATCTTTCCCAAGCCTTTCCAAGTTATTCCTCCATGCCGCCTCCGGCGGCTCAAACAATAGTATGAAACTTAATAAACCCTTAGGCAGTGCTTTTACTGCCTTAGATATATTTTTCAACCTATTCTTTTTCCGGTGCAAATTCTGCCTGATATGCTGTTACATCCTCCTGCGGCTGTGCCTGCTGTTTCTGCTGTGGCTCCTTCTTCGAAGGCTCCTCAGGCTGCTGATTCACCGGAACCAGCTCCGCAAGATTCTGACGGATAATCTGCAAATGACCACTGAGCGCCGTTTCCAGTGCTTTTGAGTTATTCACTGTGCTCTCATAGGCTCTGGCAATTACCTTTTCTGCCAGAGTCAGCATATCCATTGTATAATAGATTGCTCCATTTCCAATTTCATCCGCCTGCCTTTTTGCATTGGCAATAATCACCTCTGCCTCCTCATTGGCACGACGAACTGTTTCCTCAGCCTGCTGGTATGCCTGCTGCATAATACTGTGTTCCTCTACCAAGGCACTGTACTGTTCCTTTGCATCCGCTAAAATTTCAGAAGCTTTCCTCTTTGCATCCTCCAAAATCGCATCCCTTTGATTTAACATCTTACGGTAACGCTTAATTTCCTCCGGTACATCTCTTCGAAGATCATCTAATAAATCATATAAATCATTCTTAGGAACAACTACCTTTGTCGTGGAAAAACTCTGCATTTTACAGCTTTCCACAAAACCGTAAATATCTTCAATTTTCTGTTCAATTCTGCTATCCTGCATATGTACCTCCTCTTTCCTCGCTTCTCGCGTAAAACCTCTTATACACTAAATCAGGAACCATTTCTTTAATATTGCCTCCGAAACGATATATCTCTTTTACACCACTGGAACTAATATAAGAATACTCTGGTGCTGTTGCCAGAAATACGGTATCTGCATTTTGATTCAATTTCATATTTGCCTGTGCCAGCGGAAGCTCATATTCAAAATCCTGTGCTGTACGAAGCCCCCTCACAATAACACTTGCCTGTTCCTGTTCCAAAAATTCCACTAACAGTCCTTCAAAAGACTTGACTGACACATTGGCCAGATCTTTTGTCAGCCAGGCAAGCATCTCTACTCTTTCTTCCAAAGAAAAAAATGGTGTCTTCCCGGGATTAACCAACACTCCCAATACCAGCTTATCAAACATCCCGGCACCCCGTTTGATTAAATCCATATGACCTGTGGTAACCGGGTCAAAGCTTCCAGGAAAAACTGCTACTTTCATATACACTCTTCTCTCCTAAACCCGTAAAAAAACATGGCGGTTTGTTTTATAATCTTTTACTTTTTCTATCTGACAGGCAAAATTTTCCATATAGGATATATCTGTATCCAAAGAAGTTTCTGCAATTATCAGCGTCCCCTCCTGCACTAACGAAGAACCAAGCAAAAAAGGAATAGCCTTTCCTTCAAAATCCTTCCGGTAAGGCGGGTCCATAAAAATAATATCAAATGGCTGTCCTAACTGGTCAAGCCTGCGAAGTGCCAGCATAACATCCATTGCCATTATCTGGGATTTGTCCGAAAACCCGGTGTTCTTTAAATTTGTCTTAATGCAATGAACAGCCTCCCGCCCATTCTCTACAAAAATACACTGTTTACTGCCTCTGCTAAGAGCTTCAATACCAATTCCACCACTTCCACTGAACAAATCCAAAAATCTCGCATCCGGCACTTCCCTCTGCAAAATGTTAAATAATGTTTCTTTGATTCTGTCAGTAGTAGGACGTGTGCTGTCCCCTGCCGGACTTATTAAGTTACGTCTTCTCGCAGAGCCGGCAATCACTCTCATAAGCTGCTCCATTCCTGCACCCGTTACAGTGCATATTTTTTATCTTATACGTCTAACTATGCCACATTGTAGCACATTCCACAATCATGGTCAAACACATACATCCTCTTCTTTAATCAGTGTCAGTTCCTCTACAGAAGGAGAATCCACCATAACCAGACGGTTTGCCTGATTCATAATGAATTTTTCAAACATATTTCTGATTCCTCTGGCATTTCCAAAGGTTTCCCACTCTTTCGGGCTTTTTTTCTCCATAAGTTCATATACCTTGTCTCTGGCAGTCTCTTCAATGGTCAGTCCTGCATTTTCAGCCATAACTCCCATAATTTCCACCAGTTCTTCTTTCGAATAATCTGGAAAATCAATAAATTTATTAAATCTGGAGACCAAACCGGTATTGCTCTTTAAGAAATTCTGCATTTCATTCGTATAACCGGCTACAATAATCACCAGATTGTCCCTGTTGTCCTCCATCAGCTTTACAAGAGTGTCCACTGCCTCTGTGCCAAAATCATTCTGGATATCAGGATTTGCCAGTGCATATGCTTCATCAATGAAAAGAATTCCACCAATTGCCTGCTCTACAATCTCATGTACCTTGATGGCCGTCTGCCCTACATAACCGGCTACCAAACCAGAACGGTCTGTTTCCACCAGATTGCCCTCTGACAAAATTCCAAGCTCCTTGTATATTTTGGCTACCAGTCTGGCAACTGTTGTCTTTCCGGTACCAGGACTTCCTGTAAATACCATATGATAAGACATGTCCATCTCCGGCAGGTGCATCTTTTCCCTTAGCTTCCGAATTTTAATCAGGTTGATCAATGACTGGATCTCCTGTTTGACATTGTCTAAACCTACCAGACCATTCAGCTCGTCCATGATTTCCTGAATCCGGCGCTCTTGCTCTTTCTGCTCTGCCTGCTCCCTGTCCTTAATCCGTTTCTTAACCAGTAGAAACTGCGCTCTTGCCTGCTCAGAAAGCTCCGCCTCCTGCTCCTCCTTTGTCTTTTCGCTGACTAATTCCTGCTGCTGCGTTCCAGAAGCTGCTACTGTAAGCACATTTCCTGCTTCTGCATCAGCCTTTGCTGCCTCCCGCTCTTCCTCCTCTTCTGCAAAACTTTCTTCTGTCTCCTCAGTTTCTTCGGCTTCTTCCTCCTCTTCTATCCCTTCATTCTCTTCGTTTTCCCAAATTTCTTCTTCCTCTTTCCACTTTTCCTCATAGGGACTGTCTTCCGGCGTCTCCATCACTCCTTCTGCCAGTTCCTGCTCTGCCATCCTTTTCTCTGAAACATCAGAATCTTCTTTCTCCTCTGCCAGCTCGTACCACTCAAAGGCTGGAGGTGTTTTTTTCTCCACGTCACATTCAATCGAATCCCCCTGCAGCTTACGCGCCAGATATCTGGAATGTTCTGCCGGGGAGCGTTCCAAAACATAATAACTTACTTTCTGATAATATTTATGAATAAATTCATTTACTTTCTCATTCTTTCCGCCATCCAGATATGCCATACACAACAGAATATTTAAAAGGGCATCAATAAAATATTCCGTTATGTCATCCCCGTTCTGCTTATCATATAAACTGCATAACTGAATCAGAACCGGCGGAAGATTATAAATGCGGTCAATATCCTTCTTTATTTCCGCATTCAGCTCTGTCTCCTCTGTAACCCCTAACGGATTGGAAATTGGTACTGCCTGAATAAACGTAAGCTGGCTGCCTATCACATTGCCGCAGTGAACGGCCAGTTCCATCAAAACAGACTGCGCATACATATCCAGTACTTCTGTGCTGGACTGCTGCATTACCTTTCTCGCCTGCTCCCAAAAGCCGGAAACTTCCAGAGTCTGGCAATGAAGCGCTAACCTTTCATAATTTGTCTTTCCAATCACAAACAACTGTTCATCAGAATATAGACTCTTAGCCATAAGACAGTACCTCCTTTCTTTTTTTGCTAAGCCAAAACGCACTTATTTTTATTGTACAATGATTAACCTCAAAAAGCAATCCGGGTTTGCAGTGATTTTGGGGCTGTCCCGCAAAAAATTTCGCTATATATGACACATTTCGCTATAAAATCATAAAAATACTTCACCGGTATACTGCTCAATTTTCTGGCGCAGTGAGTCATATTTCTTACAAAGGAGTCTGACTTCCTCCTGACTTAATAATCCGGCTGCCTCATTTGCCTGCTGCAGCTCTTTGGCATCCTGATAGATATCTGCCATACGAAACAACAGTTCCCCGCTCTGCCGTTTCCCAAATAAATCTCCAGGACCACGCAGTCGCAAATCCTCCTTTGCCACATAAAATCCGTCGTTGGAATCTTCTAAAATCCGCAGTCTCTCCATTGTCTCCTTAGATGTATTACCTGCCATAAAAATGCAGTAAGACTGTGCTGCTCCCCTTCCAACCCTTCCTCGAAGCTGATGAAGCTGTGCGAGACCAAATCGTTCCGCATTTTCAATCATCATAACTGTAGCATTTGGCACATTAATCCCGACCTCAATCACTGTGGTCGAAACCAGAATATCAATCATTCCCTTTGAAAAAGCTTCCATAATTTCATTCTTCTGTACCGGTTTCATTTTTCCATGAAGAAATTCTACTTTTAGGGAATCCGGTAAAACTTCACGCAGACTATTGGTATAATCTATAACATTTTCCGCCTCACTATTTTCACTCTCTTCTACCATTGGGCAGATGACATACACCTGATGGCCTTCTCTTACCTGCTTTTCCATAAAACGGTACGCCTGTGGACGGTAGTTTGTCCCCACTACACAGTTCTTAATTGGAAGCCTGTCCGCCGGAAGGACGTCAATCACGGATACGTCCAAATCCCCATATAAAATAATCGCCAGTGTTCTTGGAATCGGCGTCGCGCTCATAACCAGCATATGCGGACTTTTTCCCTTATCCGCAAATGTCTCTCTCTGCCTGACGCCAAACCGGTGCTGCTCGTCCGTAACAATCAGCGCCAAATCAGCATATGCTACCTTTTCCTGAATTAATGCATGGGTTCCTATAATAATATCAACTTCTCCCTCTGCAATCTGACGGCTGGCTTCCCGCTTCGCCGCAGCTGTCATAGAGCCTGTTAAAAGAGCTGTCCGTATGCCAAGCGGCTCTAAATACCTGCAAAACTCCTCATAATGCTGTCCTGCCAACACTTCTGTAGGAACCATAAGCGCCCCCTGATGTCCACTACCTGCCGCACATAAAAGGGCCAGCATTGCAATGACTGTCTTACCGGAACCAACATCCCCCTGAATCAGCCGGTTCATTACAAACCCAGACTCCATATCTTTCTGTATGTCCTTCCATGCATTTTCCTGCCCCTGTGTCAACTGATAGGGCAGTTCCTCCAAAAGAACATCTGCCTTTTCTCCTGCTGTCAGAATATATTCTGACGGCTTGCTGTTTTTCGTTTTTTTCATTCTGTGCAGTGCAAGGCTAAAAAGGAAAAACTCTTCAAAAACCAGACGGCTTCTCGCCATAGCATATGCTTCTCTGCTTTCCGGGAAGTGAACCGTCCGCACCGCCTTTTTATGCGGCATAAGATTATATTTTTTACGGATTTCCAGAGGCAGGAAATCTGACGGAAACTCATATTCTGCAAGTGCCTGGGTAACTGCTTTTGTCACTGCATGGTTTGTAAGCCCAGCAGTCAGCGGATAGACCGGTTGCAGCTTCCCAAGCTGGTTTGCATATTCCTCCCTGCTCAAAATCTTTGGCTGTGCCATTTGAAGCATTCCATTCTTCTGCACAATTCTGCCTCTTATGATGTAGTGCATACCAGGCCTTAACGAGCGTAACAGATACGGCATATTAAACCAGCTTACCCGGATCTGCCCAGAGCTGTCACGAAAATTCCCGGATATTATCCGTAAATTTCTGACAGACGTCATCTGCAGCTTTGCAGCAAAGCTGCCCTCCAAAATCACCGTATCCCCTTCCCTTACTGAAGCAATCGGCTGAATTTTGGTAAAAATATCATATTCCCTCGGATAAAAAGCAAGAAGCTCTTCCACTGTCGTAATTCCCAGCTTTAAAAAGAGCTTCTCGCTTTTTTCGCCTACCCCTTTAATACAACGAATACTATCTTTTGCTGTCATAACACTCCTCAACAATACAGAGAACGTTGGTGCGCTTTTTTACTGTATATGAAACTGCTCGGAATGCAGCGGTACTCCTACAAAAACGCTTTAGCGTTTTTGCTAGGGGAATGCGCCGGCATTCCCCTTTTTTATTCTACAGAAATAAAATACGAATAAACCGGCTGTCCTCCATACTCAACCTCGACATCTAAATCTTCATGTAATTCTAAGATTTTGTCAGCAAGCTGCTCTGCCTCCTCTTCTGTAGCATCCGCACCATAATATATACTGATTAATTCAGAAGAATCATCAATCATTTCCTCCGTAAGATCCAATGCCGCCTCTGCCGCAGACTCACCAACTGAAACAATCGTCTTATCCGTCAGTCCCATAAAATCGCCCTGTTTGATTTCTTTTCCGTCCATATTGGTATCGCGTACGGCATACGTTACCTGCCCAGATTTTATTTTTTGCATTTCCGCTTCCATTACTTTGGCATTTTCCTCCGCACTCTTTCCACTGACAAAATTAATCATTGCGGCAATGCCCTGCGGTATATTTTTAGATGGAATAACAACAATCTCCTTATTCTCTGTCAAATCCCTTGCCTGATTGGCAGCAAGTATAATATTTCCATTATTGGGCAGGATGTAGATCGTGCCGGCATTTACCTTCTTAATTGCCTCCAGCATATCTTCTGTGCTTGGGTTCATCGTCTGCCCACCTTCAATCACATAATCGGCTCCCAAATCCTTAAATACTTCCAAAAGTCCTTCACCGGAAGAAACAACAATAAAACCTGTTTCTTTATAAGGCATCTCATTCTTTTCATTTCCTGCCTTTTCTGCATCACGGATTACTTTTTCATTATGCTCCTCACGCATATTGTCAATTTTCATACTGGTAAGGGAGCCATATGTTAAGGCCTTCTGTATAGCAAGACCCGGGTCGTTTGTGTGAACATGAACCTTAACAATATCATCATCTGCCACAACTACCACACAATCGCCAATCTTTTGCAGATACTCCTTTAACTGCGCTTCCACACTGCTATGGTTACGCTCCAGCATAATAATATACTCTGTACAATATCCAAACTTAATATCTGCCTCACCAGCTGTGCTTGCCTTGATGACAGTAGAGTTTCCGCCAACCTTGATTGTAAAGTCTGCCGTACGTCCATTTAAAGCGTCCAGTGCCCCACGGATAAAAGTCATCAGTCCTTCTCCGCCAGAATCCACTACACCGGCCTGTTTTAATACCGGAAGCATCTCCGGTGTCTGCAGCAAAGCCTCTTCCATACTCTGTGCCACTTCATCACAAAAAGCAGCAATATCTGTCTGCTCCCCTTCCATAAGTATTTCCTTTGCCCTGTCAGCACCTGCTTTTGCTACCGTAAGAATAGTTCCTTCCTTCGGCTTCATAACCGCTTTATATGCCGTCTCAGCCGCATGGTTGACCGCATTTCCCAAAAGCATTACATCCAGCTCACTGTTGCCCTTAATGGATTTTACAAATCCACGAAAAATCTGCGATAAAATAACACCGGAATTTCCTCTTGCACCACGCAGGGAACCACTGGAAATTGCTTTCCCCAGTTCTTCCATAGAAGGATTTTCCAAAAGGCTTACTTCCTTTGCGGCTGACATAATTGTCATTGTCATGTTCGTACCGGTATCCCCATCTGGAACCGGAAATACATTCAATTCATTGATGTATTCTTTCTTTGCTTCCAAAGCCTTGGCACCCGCCAAAAACATTTTCTGAATCATACCTGCATCAATTTTATTAATACTCACTTCTTGCTCCTCCTCATAAATGGGAAACTAATTGTTTTAATCTTCATCCACTATCCGTACGCCTTCTACAATGACATTGATTTTCTCCACTGTCAGTCCAGTGTATTCCTCTATCTTATAACGGACACTTTCCAATACATTCTGCGCAACTGTACGAATCCCTACGCCGTAAGCCACAATCACATGAAGCTCAATCTTAATCCGGTTGTCACTTACTATGACATTCACGCCACGCGCCGCATTCTCCTTCTTTAAAAGCTTTGTAACCCCGTCCTTCATATTAACAGCCGCCATTCCAACAATACCAATACAATCTGTCGTTGCCGTTCCGGCATATTTTGCCAACACATCACGGTCAATTACAATATCTCCCATATCGGTACTCATTTTCCCTTTCATATGCCATCCTCCAATCTTATAAAATAAAAAATATTTGAAAACCTATTCAATTCTTATCTGAATCTGTCATATCTTAGTATTAACAAAAAGAATCAAAAAACAGCATCGAAAACTGCTTTTACCTTTGCGGACTATTATAACCTATCATTAGCGGCAACGCAAGTTTGGAGTTTGAAAACCCTGCGACACAAACATTGCAGGAACTTTAGTTCTTTTTATCCCGCAAAGGCAAAGGTGAACAAAGTTCACCTTGCAGAAATGAGGAAAGGGTGAAAGAAAAAAGAAGAAAGGATAGAATGCAAACACACATCTTTCTCCCTTTGTGTTTGCGCCTCAAATGAAAATGCAAGCATTTTCGCTTGAGGCTTGGTGCAAATTATGAAACGAATGGTTGGTTTTATCCTTTTTTGGATTGCAATTGGAATGACTATTATGTTTTTTATGAATAACGGCGTTCTGGCAATGCTTATTATTTTATTATGCCTGGTATTAGGCTATAATCTTTTTTGTTGTTAGGCAATCGAGCAGGGAAGATTTCTTTCCTACTCGACGTGCGGTCTGCATACCGGCTTAGCGGTAAACTTCCTAATGCGGGCTTGTGCATTATAAAAGGGGAATGCTAATGCATTCCCCCTGTCATGTACTTTTTATTCTGTGAAAGCGCCTACGCACGCTCTACTGCTCCAGAACGCAAACAACCTGTACATACTGGCATTTTCTTTGTTCCGCCGTTAACTTTAACTCTTACAGACTTAATATTCGGCTTCCACATCTTATTACTTCTTCTATGTGAATGACTCACTCTGTTACCAAAGTGAACGCTCTTTCCACAAACTGCACATTTTGCCATCGTAAGCACCTCCTTATTCTATCTCTAATGGTTTGATTCTCGCAACTGCACAACATGACTATAATAGCAAAACTTTAAATAGAATGCAAGAAAAAAATTCATTTTTTTCTAAGTTAGCGATTTTAAGGTTACTCTTCCTCTTCTATTAACTCTTCTTCACTCTGTTCTTCTTTCTTGCCTTTCTTGCTTGAAAACTTATTAATCACATCCGGAACCATGTCTAATACCTTCGTAATACCATCCTGATTCTTTACATTAACAAGCTTTGTTTCCCCATCCTTAATAACCAGAATTGCACTTGGCTGGATTTTACCACCGATAGCACCTGCTCCATTATCTTTGTCTGTCGCACTTCCATGAACCGTTTCATGGACTGAAAACGCTCCTGCGCCAACACCAAAACTTACATCCACCAAAGGAAGAATGATGGTTCCATCATCAAACTTTACTGCATCCCCTACTACTGTCTTACTGGTAATAAAGCCTTCCATTCCCTTAAATAAAGACTCCACCGTCCCTTTAAAACTATTTTCTCCCATTTATAATGCCTCCTTTAACTGCTTTGCTTCCTGCTTAAACCGACTCCACTCCTTGCAAAAGAATATGCGGAGCAGAATAATTATAATTGTAATCAGCGAAATTCTTCCTCTGATAAAAAGATTTCCTTCAAGCCTTGCTTCCTCAAAATCTGGTATAATTTGTATTCCCTTCCCATAGAATGCATAAAAAACTGCCGCTGCACCTAATATCTGACCAGTTGTACAGGGGTCGCCTGACCCAAATATAATATTTCCCCGTAATACCTTTGGCTTTAATTTTCTCCATAAATGTAACATATTATCCTTTAATATGCAAACCATTCCTGCCGTGTTTTCTGAATGCCAGAACTTCTTTGCATCTTTTATCCACTCTATCTTCTTTTTCAGCCTCCCATACAAACGGGAACGCTTTTTTTGTTTCCTTCCTGCAGGCTTTCTTTTTGAGAATTTCCTGTTTACGGATTTTCCGGCTTTTACTTCCTCTTCTTCCTGAAAATCCTCCTGCTCCTGCCAGTCTGTCTCTGCCGGCGGCTTTCTTTCATCAGACGGTGCCTTCATCCCCTCTTCCACTCCCCCTCTTTTTTCTGACGCAGCCTGCTGTTTTTTCTTCCTGCCCGCCTTTTTTAACATCCTCCGGCGTGCCCTTTTTTCACGCCATGCGGCCGCCTTCTGTATATCAATCCCAAATAAGCGGAACCTGTTTGTCACTTCTCCCTCCTGATAGGAAAAAGAAAACCATACCAGCCCAAGCAGCCAGCAAATCCTTCCATCTGCCAGGAGCGCTTTTCCAAACTCAGCCCTCCCTTTGTAAAAAACAGGACAGAATATCAGAAAACACAGAAGCAGGAATAGTACCAATAGTATTTTTAGAAACAGAATAATTATTGTCCCTATTACAGATAATATAATATCCATACAGCCTGCCCCCTTTCTCCCTGTTCTGTCCGCCGTTTTTGCTAATTTGGGACAATTTCCTATCCCCCAAAAAAGCGTTTCACACACTCTGCATTAACTGCTCCAAAAGCTTTCATAACATCCTGTGTCATCTGGCAGACAATCCGTTCTGCTCCGGCGCGGTCTGCTGCCAGCCCGATAATTTCAATTTCCTTATCTCGGTAATACTGAAACCAGAACTCTCTGGAAGAATAGATATCCATGCAATTTTCTTCATTTGCAGGCAGTGTTACGCAGTAGCAGCTTTTGACAAGCTTTCTACTCTCCACCATCCGCCGGTAATACTTCGGCTTTTTTCTTACCTTTTCGTCCATATAGATTCCTGTATTCCACCGAAACACTATGTACTCTCCTTTTTAGAAACCGTAAACCATTAACTAAATACAGTTTCTTACTGCATAATCTCCATTAAAAGCTGCTTTGCGGCATATTTTTCTGCCATATCATCACACTGTGACAAAGAATTCATCACATAGTCCGCCACTTCCTGTGCCGAAGTAAAAAATACCGGCATCTTCTCCACTGTATTTGCCATCACAGCACGGCGTAACATTCTGCTCTTGCCCTGAAAGAAATTTTTGCATTCCAAAATCAACTCGCTGGCAGCGTCCTCGGCCATCCGCTCTGTCACTTTTTCCTCCAGGCTTTTTTCCTCCAGCTCAGCAAAGATACTGTTAGAAGTCAGCAAAAAGAGCTTCTTTAATGTGCGAAAATCCTCTGACAGCCCCATAGATACAATCGTCTCTTTCCGGCTCTCCATAATTTCCTCTAAAACGGCACCTGCTACATTCATACTTTCGTACAGGTTTTCCTGCTTTCCTTCTATATCTGTAAACTTCTCTCCGAGCCAGTCAAGCTTTTCCTCTTCTGTTTCTGCAGACGCCTCTCCGCCATATTTCCAAACCTCGGAATCGCTGCCCATGAAAAGGGCATTAATCCCCCGTATCACGATTTCCTCTGCATCTGCCCGTCCACCGTCTTCCATAAACTTTGCAGATACACAGATTCCATACATATCATTCACAAGCTGTCCAAGCTGCATATACAAATCCGATACATCATTTAACTTGGAAGCGTTTACCTTTATCTTCTCTGCATAAATCTCATACGCGTCCCTGTTTATTGTTTCATAATCAAGGCTTGCCATCTCCTGAATCACCGGAACAAACTCTGTAAAATACTTTTCCATGTTATCGTCCCGGTAAAGCATTGCGCTTGTACGGAACATATACAGGAAACTGTCCAGCGAGCTCTTATCACTTCCCTGATACACCGAAATACTGTCGCGGAGCAAATCAAAGAAACGGCTTCTGGACATCCGCATCGGAAGCTGTCCAAGTGCAAACCGAATATTATCACTGATAATGGCATTGTCCTGACTGGAAAAAATAAAATTCACCAAATCTCTCGCAAAAACACTATCCTCCGGAACCATTTCCTGATCATCAAAACGGTACTGCACCCTGTTCAAAATATATTCATAAACAACAAAGCAGTCAACATACGCTGTCAAAACCTGCATTCTGTCTACAATATCCTGACGAAGCGTCAGAAGCTTCTTTGCAGACTCCTCTATCTGAGCCTGTGAAATCTTTTCTTCAAAGAAATCCCAAACTATTTTATGAAGTTCTTCTGCTATCTCTTTTGCAGAATCAATATAGGGATTAATTCCTTCGGAAATTGTCTCATAAAACACATAGTACTCCATCATCATCTTAATTTTGGCGTACTTCCCGTTTAACTGCATATACTGCCCTACATACTCCGGGAGTGTTTCCTCTAAATTGATATCCTTCTCTATGTTTTTAACGCAGTTCCTGATTTTACTACTCATTCTTTTTCATCCTTTCAATCATACCAGCTCTGCAAACTCAGGCAATGCCTGAATTGCACAAACAATACACGAAAGCGGAAGAACGCTGTCTTTGCGTTCTTCTTAGGTGCGACTGTAGTTTTCCTTGCGCATGGTTCTTTCATGCGCTATGGGAAACTTCGCACCTTTCACACTTTCTACATTGGCTTTTTCAGGGATATCAGTACCCAGCTTTGAAACCACTTTAAGTATTTCTTGACATATAACGGGTCAACCGGCACACCGGTAAGAACTGGATAAAACATAATAAACAGCACGACTGCCATACCTGCATATACAATGGCTACAGGCTTAAGTTTTGGTTTCCAGCCGGTAATCTTTTGCATACAGTATCCAAGCATAAGGGTAACAAAAGGAACACTTGGGAAATAATGGTAAATAAATACAACTCTTCCAATAAATACCCACGGCAGATACTGTGACAAATATGCTAATGATAAAAAGCCAGCCTTTCTGTCCTTCCCAAATACTGCAAAATACAATACCATGACAAAAGCCGGAATTCCTGCCCACCATACCAGTGGATTTCCAAACGAACTAATTCCTTCCTTCAAGGTCTCGCTAATCGTTCCAGAGTAGAACCAGATTGGACGCTTCATAATCGGCCATTCGTACCACATGGAGGAATATGGATGGGTTGACTCCAAATTACTGTGGTAACTAAACATGGTCTGCTGGTTGGCAAGCATTCTCTGCAAAAGCCCCCGGTCTGTCCCGTCACTCATTGGAATATAGGACAGCGTATAGATTACTGCTGGAACCAAAAGGAAGAAAATGCAGCAAAAAGCAATTGTACGAAAGAACTTTGGATAAAAATTCTCCATTATATATCGGTGGGAAATGCCCTGTGTTGTACCATTCGGGTGCTTTGATGCATAAACATACTCCCGGAACCTCTGTGCCATCGTCAGGAAAAAGATAACGCAAAGCCCTGCCGAAGCATAGATTCCAGTCCATTTGCATGCCCAGCTAAAGCCCATAGCAACTCCACAAAGTCCAAGCGGAATAAAGGTACTCCGAAGGCTTGTATCATAAAAACTCTTCCTTGTATACCAGAACATAAAGAAATATGCCAGTATAATAAAGAGAGTGACAAACACATCAATTGTAGCAATCCTTGTCTGCGCAAAATGCATAAAATCAAACGCAAACAAAACAGTCGCTGTAAAACTAATCCATGTTTCCTTAAAAAACTTCTTTGCAAAGATATAAAAGATTGGAAGCATCAGCACACCAAAAAGTGTTCCCATAAAACGCCAGCCAAATGGATTCATGCCAAATATCAGAACACCAATAGCAATAAATATCTTTCCAAGCGGTGGATGCGTATTTTCATAGCAGTACAGATGGTTTATCATCTCATAAGCTGTTCTGGCATGATAAATCTCATCAAAATATGTTCCATTTCTCCATGACCGCCTTCCGGTAAACATATCCTGTTCATCAAACAGCTCAGGATATTCAGAAGTATTCACCGGTGTCAGTACATTTCCGGAAGCGTCTGTGAAAATAAGCTCTATCATACTGTCCTGATAGGTCTCTTCACTTGCCGCAATTCTTATAAAACGCCCTGTTGCATTCAAATCACTTTCATTCCAACAGAATACAGAGCCTGCATCATACAGGGACTCCTCTGTATAAATATCAACCCATTCACTGTCCTCATCCTCAAGGCTTGAAATCGTATATTTCGGGTTATTGAGATACCCAAGAAAGTTCCACATCTTGGCAATGGAAACAGATTCTCCAAAGTCCAGTATGACTTCATCATTTTCCACAAAAGAATACGCAGTCTCCGGCGCCTTCCTGTCACCAAGGTTGACAAATGCAACGACAGCATAAATTAAAGTGATTGCCGCCATCAGTATGAAGTCAATTTTAACCATCCTGCCAAGCTCGTCGGAGGTACGGATAATATTTACTTCTTCCCTGCCATTTTTCTGTAACTGTACAGCCTCCATACGAATTGCCGCATTCTCCTCTTTTTCAGAAACATATCCTGCATAGCAGGCAAACGCAAGGTAAACCATATAGCAACAAAAAGTAACCATCAGCATACCTGTAAAAATCGGAAATGCTTCCATGTTATCAAAGTTATTCGGGTCATAACAGAACATGGCATGTGCCATATTAAAGAAACTTCCCGTTGCAACAATAACATAAGCAAGAAACAGCTTTTTCCGCGGCCTTACCGCGTAGCAGCATAACAGCAGGATAATTGCCGGATATACATACCTCTCATGCATACGTACAGACAACGTAAATACAGAAGTCACCAGTAACGCAGCCGAAAAATAATACTTGGAATAGAAATCCTTGCTTTTAAAATGAATAAACGCTGTGAAAATGACAGTTGCAACAATACTAATCATTCCCCAAGTGTGATAGGCAAGCCCCAGTAAGGTTTCCTGCTGGTCTGCCCAGTTCCTGCCAATCATTGTCCAAAAATTGTACGCATTGACTGACGCATATGGATACGAGCCAAGCGTCTCCGTATACTGGCTAAGTGCCTCATGAAAGCCAAATGGCAGCATCAGTAGTCCAATCATAAGAATTGCCAGTATTCCAAAGCCTAGATTGAGACAAAACTTCTTATAAAAAACCTGCCTTTCATCATTACGGAAGGACTGAAGGAAAATCTGGTCAATAATTCCAAACAATAACACCGGTGTAAAAATTAATGACTGCGGCTTAATCAGGATTCCCACTGCAAAGACGAAGTACGCCGGAATCAGCTTTTTTTCCGTAACCAGATAGCACATTAAAACAATAAAAAAGGTAAAGACGCTGTCTACCTGCGCCCAAAGGGCACTATCCAAAAAAACTGCCGGTGTAATCAGAAAAATTCCTGCAAGCAAAGCAGCACCTGTCTCCTTCATCTTTTTGGAAGCAATCTTATAGATGAGCCACCCAATCGCCATATCAGAAAGAATCGCAGGCATCTTGGTCAAAATAATGCTAAGCGTTGAAGTCTGTGCAATCCCCAAAGCAGAGCGCAGCCCTCCAATCACATATAAGACATACATATATCCCGGTGGATAATCCGTAAAAGCATCTAATGTATAAAATTTGCCGATTCCATTGTCAAAAATCATATCTGCCCATACCAAAAAGCAGTTAATATCCACCTCATAGCCTTTATAAATGGCTGCTCCTGCAATACGGACCAAAAAGGTGACAATCATAATCGTAACAAACAGAGAAAATCCAATTTTCTTTTCCTGCTCTGTGGAAAGACCCACACCTTCCATAGCCGCAGGTGCACCTTTTTTCCTCCTCTTCTTTCCAGCCGGTACCGCCTCAATCCCTCTGGTATATTTACAAAGCCATCCATATCCCCAGTACATCAGTGCGGCATAAACCAGTCCAATTAAAACTATTATATTCATTTCTATAACCATGCTCCTTTCACAGCTTGCAAGTTTGTGCCAGCTTTGCTGACACAAACAATCCATAGGAAGAACGCCGTTTTTTCACACTTCCCTCTTTTCTGCAAAGAAAACCCTGCTTCTTCTCCTTTGCTTCCTACATAAACTTTTTCACATGCTGGTGTGTAAACAAATGGTCAGAGCAATATTCATAATTTCCGTCACACTTTGAGCAGAAACGGAAGTCTAAATTATAATCATCTAACTCTGTCCTGCCGCATATTGCACAGCGATGCCTTGCACCATTTGCATACGTATTTCCTCCCTGTGCCACCTTCCTTCTGAATTCCCTCCGCCTGTGTACCTCTTTGGGATTGATACGTTTATAATTCCTTGTGGCAAAAAAGTAAATCAGGAAATTCGCAAGTGCCACAATAATGGCTGCCGCGATACTAAAATAAACAGATGCATAGTCTGCGTAGCCTGCAAACCAATAACGGATTCCACTGTAAAAGCTGCTGACAATCTGGTATATCATATAGGCAGCATCTAATATAGCAAGCCATTTTACCTTGATTGGCAGTACCATGTACAGCAAAAACTCCATATTGGGATTGAGCAGTGCAAACGCAAAAAACATGGACCAGTAGATATACTGGAAACCTGAGTAATACTGCGTTGCATGAAGCGGAGAGAAATATAAAATCAACGCCGCAATGATATTTAACAGATATCCCGAAAAGAAATACATATTAAACCGAAACGTCCCCCATGCCTGCTCCAATGACCTTCCAAACAGGAAGAACAAATTTACCTGAAAGAAAAAGAAAATCATGCTGATAAGAAAGCCCATTCCCTTTGAGAAACCATATGGTTCTATCAAAAAGGTAAACAGCCTCCAGACCTGTCCATGAAAAATCGCTTCCATATTTAAAGAAAGATATCGGTAATAAAATTCCTCATTCAACAGCCCTATCACAGCTCCTGCACAATACAGAGCAACTACATATTTAATAAGGTCAGGAATCGCAAAACGTCCAAATTTCCGTTCCAGTTTGCTTAAAATCTGATTCATAGATAACTTGTCCTTTCTATTCTATATTTCACAGATAGTTACTAGTACAACGAATATTAAGTAATTGGCAGTTTTACTTGCTTATTTTCCTGATAGCACTACTCCCCAAGCCTCGACATAGCCACCGCTA
>CANRVD010000028.1 GCA_947643145.1 uncultured bacterium
TAATCCGTTAATCCCTCTCACCGTTCAATCTGTCCCTCAACACTTCACTAAATGTTACCTTAATACGTTTCCTTTCCGGCACAATACATACTTTCCCGTTCTGTGGATTTCTTGCTGGTCTTTCTGGTGTTATTTTTGTTTCTGCTTTCATAATTCCTGTGAATCTGATAGCTTCCCCTTCTTCCAGTAATAAATAGAATGTATCAAACATCAAATCCAGATATTCCCTGCATGACTTCTTTGTTTTATTCCCATTCTCTGCCATACGGTTTATGAAATCTTTCTTGCTGATTGCCATACTGCATCATCCTTTCTTGCTAATAAATTATTTTATGGTTACTGGAATGCCTTTTCTTTTCAGGTAATCAGCCGCCAGCCTTAACATCTCTCCATTATCGGCTATATTTTTCATGGTATCATCCCACACATGCGGTGTGTTATCCCCTTCTATTGTGCCTCCATGTAAGCCTTCATTTGCCCATGATGCTACCTGATATCCTGTCGCATCGTAATAATTATCCATGTGATCCGTGTCGAGATAGACATATGCTACTACTTTGTTCCCTTTTACTTTTGGCTCTACTTTCGTTGCTGACCGTAGAAAATCATATAATCTTCTGTAATATACTGGAGAATAACTGTTATAGTACTCCTGTAAGAAGTGGTTTAATGTCTCATATACTCTTTCTGCTAATGTATCCGTCATGTTTACCATTGCAGGCATGAGTGCTTTCTGTAGTTCATTCATGTTGCTTACTCTTTTTGCCATTGATGCACTGCTCCTTTCTTTGCGGATTGTCAATGAAATTGCTGTTTTAAGTTACTGTGGTTATTTGTCGTGGAATACCCTCTGTAACGCGTCAGAATCGCCATAGAGGGACTTTTTGATTGTGGGTGGATAAACTTTCACCTGATAAATTCAGGCACACAAATAAGCCCATATCTGAATAAGAATACTAATTTTTAGTTGCTTAATCAGTTATGGACTTATGCATGTGTCCAAATATTTTGTTGTTTGTGCCAAACTCTTTTACCGCATATCTTCTATTTCAGATACAATAAGACTTCTACACCAAGGCTCTTTCCTACTACACCATTTACTACACCATTTTGCTGTAAAAATACGTGAATATATGTGAAAAAACATGAAAATAACAAACTTCAAAAAGTGCCATCAAAACCGCATACACACTATATTTACAGCTACTTACTCCCACTCATACGGGGTTTCCTGATACACATAATAATTCACCCAGTTTGAATAAATCGCATTTGATGCCCCTCTCCACCGAAGAAGCGGACGTTTGCTGCAGTCATCCTCTGGATAATAATTTACCGGCAGTTCTATAGGAATATTCTTTTCCAAGTCCCTTTTATATTCCGCATCTAACGTCAGTCGGTCATATTCCAAATGACCAAGCACAAAAATCTGTTTTCCATCCTTAGATATAATAATACATTCTCCAAGCTGTTTAGAATCAGCAAGCACACGCAGCCTGTCACAATCAGCAATTTCCTCATGGTCCATATAAGTATATCTGGAATGCGGTGCAAAAAACACATCATCAAATCCACGCAGTAAAGGCTCCTTGCGGTGATGTACCTGAAATTCATATATCCCAAACACCTTGTCCTGCAGTAAATGCTTATGTATTCCATAATGATAATATAATCCAGCCTGCGCTCCCCAACAAATATGGAATGTACTTGTTACATTTGTCTTCGACCATTCCATAATCTGTTTCAGCTCCTCCCAGTACCGCACCTCTTCAAACTCCATCTGCTCCACTGGAGCACCAGTAATAACAAGTCCATCAAATTTTCTGTCTTTTACCTCTTTAAATGTCTTATAAAACTCATTCAAATGGCTTGCTGGTGTATTTTTCCCTATATAGGAAGCTGTTGTAATAAAAGTAATATTAATTTGAAGTGGTGTATTTGACAAACTCCGCAACAGTTGGATTTCTGTATCCTCCTTTAAAGGCATCAGGTTTAATACCGCTATTTGAAGTGGACGAATATCCTGTATCATGGACCTTGTCTCATCCATCATAAAAATATTCTCCTTCTCCATTACTTTTTTTGCCGGAAGATTATTCTGTACTTTTACTGGCATCAAACCACTCCTTTCCTTATAACTGAAATCTTTCTATAAACTCTTCTTCTGTCAAAATAGGAATATTCAACTCTTTTGCCTTCTTATTCTTGGAAGAATTGCTTGTATTGTCATTATTGATTAAATAACTTGTTTTACTGGTTACACTGCCTGTTACCTTACCGCCACGGCTTTCAATCAACTCTTTTGCCTCATTGCGGTTTGCAAAATGAGCCAGACTTCCTGTAATTACAAACTGGATTCCTTCCATATTATTATCGGCAGATTCTTCTTTTTCAAATTTTATTACTGAAAGCAAGTCATCCACTACCTCATTATTTTCCTTATCCGCAAAAAAGGAAACAATTGATTTTGCAATTACCCCACCAACGCCATCAATTTCGATTAGCTCTTCTTCTGTTGCATGGCGCACCCGCTTAAAATCCTGTCCCATTGCTTTGCAGACCATTTTGGCATTAGACGGCCCGACATTTGGAATTCCAAGGCTGTAAAGAAATCTTGATACCGTCGTAACTTTTGCTGCATGAACTGCCTGTACCAGCTTCTCATACGACTTTTTGCCAAAACCTTCCATCTCCGTAATGATTTCCCTGTGTTCTTCAATACGGAATAAATCACCAAGCTGATGAATCAGGCCTTTTTCCATCAACTTCTCTATCGTTGCTTCTGACATTCCATCAATATTCATAGCATCCCTGCTGACAAAAAGCGAAATCGCTTTCCGTTTCTTTGCAAGACACTTCTTATTTTCACAAAAAAGAACTTCCACACCATTTTCGTTATGGATACTTGTCGGTTCACTGCATACAGGACAAAAAGTAACAGGCTGTACCGTCCCAGAACGCGTTAGGTTTTCTGCTATTTGCGGAATAATCATATTTGCCTTATATACCTCAATTGTATCACCAATTCCCAGGGCAAGCTGTTTTACAATACTCAGGTTATGCACGCTGGCACGGCTTACCGTTGTTCCCTCTAACTCTACCGGCTCAAAAACTGCAACAGGATTAATCAAACCAGTTCTTGATGCACTCCATTCTACTTCCTTTAATGTCGTTCTGGCAATCTCGTCTGCCCACTTAAAGGCAATCGCATTTCTCGGGAATTTTGCCGTACTCCCCAGTGACTCTCCATATACAATATCATCATATAAAAGAACCAGTCCATCCGAAGGAAAATCATTTGAAGGAATTTTCCTTGCAAACCAAGAAACCATATCTGCTAAATTTTCCCTGTTAACTTTTTTGTATTCTACAATATCAAATCCCTGCTCCTTCATAAAAAGAAATTTCTCTTCCTGTGAATTATGAAAATCTACCCCTTCTGCTGTCACCAGCGAAAATGCATAAAAATTCACATGGCGGTTTGCTGTAATTTCATTATTAAGCTGGCGCACAGAACCACTACAGAGATTCCTTGGATTTTTATACTGCTCCTCCTCCGGAAGCTCCTCATTAATCCGGTTAAACTCTGAATAAGTAATGACTGCCTCGCCACGCAGAACTACCTGACCTTTATTCGGAATATTCAAAGGAATATTTTGAAATACTTTTGCATTATTCGTAATAACCTCTCCTACCTGCCCGTTTCCGCGCGTAACTGCTTTTATCAGCCTACCATCTTCGTAGGCTAAAACAACTGTTAAACCATCCATTTTCCATGATAGCAGCCCATCCTGCTCTCCAAGCCATTCCTCTAACTGTCCAACCTCTTTCGTCTTATCCAGTGATAACATCGGAGACTGGTGCTGTTCTTTTGGAAGTTCCCCCAAAACTTCATATCCCACTTTTTGTGTCGGACTTCCTGCAAGAACGATTCCCGTTTCTTTTTCTAACTGTACCAGCCTGTCATATAACTTATCATACTCAAAGTTACTCATAATCTCATCATGCCCTTGATAATATACGCTGGCCGCCTGATTTAATCTAGCAGTTAATCCCTTTATCTCTTCCAATTTATCTGACATAATCCGCCTCATTTCTGCATCAAAATTCTTTCTTCTGCATTATTACTTTGCAAGTTAAATCTCACAATTTACTCTGCGAGATTAATTTCCAAAGTTATATATTATGAATCTGATTGCTTTAATTCCTCTTTCAACTCATTAATTTCTTCTGCCGTAAGACTTCTGTACCGACCCTTTTTTAAACCAGCTAACGTTATATTCATCACCCTGTCACGCCGCAGATATGTGACACGGTAGCCAAAATACTCACACATTCGCCGTATCTGCCGGTTTAATCCCTGTGTAATAATAATATGAAAAGAAATATCATCCTCTTTCCATATTTTGCAGGGCTTTGTTACCGTATCTAAAATCGGAACGCCGCCTGCCATTCCTTTTAAGAATCTATCATCTATTTTGTGGTCTACACGCACAAAATATTCCTTTTCATGCTCATATCGTCCACGAAGTATTTTTTCCATTACCTCTCCCTGATTTGTCAGAAGAAGCAAACCTTCTGATGTTAAATCAAGTCTTCCAACTGGATATATACGTTTTGGATAATCAATATATTCTATTACGTTCTTTACCCTCTCTCCATTCTCCTGTGTTGCAGTAGTACAGACAATCCCTCTTGGCTTATAGAACGCAAGATAAATTTCTTCTTCCTCTTTTTCCACTCTCCTGCCGTCTACCATCACTTCCTGCCCTGAAAACACCCTATCTCCTGGCAGTGCGACTTTTCCATCCAATAAAATTCGTCCTTCTTCTGCCAAACGATCAGCTTCCCTTCTGGAACAGACTCCTGCATCACTTAGAAATTTATTAATTCTTATTCCCTGCATTTTTTCCTCACCTCTTAAATAACATGAATAATTCAAGAAAATCCGAGAAATTTCAAAGACAAAACCAAAGCCTGCCTTCTCTTATTCAGAAAACATACCATAGTATTATCTTTCTTTGAAATCACCCGGATTCATTGTTATATTCTCTTAGGAACTGTTCAAAAATAACTTTTTAACATTACTTGTCTTTTTCTGAAAAGTTCCTTACTTTCTGACAACGTCTTTTCTATTTTTTATCGGATGCTGCCGGTGTCGCTGATGCTTCTGGCTTTGCCGTTGATACGGTTCCCTCTTTATCAATCTTATCATTTACTTCCTCATCACTGCCTGAATCAGAACTTTCCAACATCTGATAAAAATCACGCACATCTGCATTCTTACTTACAATATCCTCTAAACGCTTTTGCACTGCATCAATCATTTTCTTTACTTCTGGACTTTCGTCCAAAGCTTCAATTGCATCCTGATCTTCCTTCTTAATTGCACTAAGATAGATTGTATACTTTCCATTCTTATCCGCCGTAACATATAAAGCAGTAAGAGATGGCACCAGTGTGTCAATATCATAAACCTTGGCTTCATAATAAACATAAACACGATATGTCCCATCCCGAAGCCCCTCATTCATAATTGTACATTCAATATTTTTATAAGCCTCAATATATTCTGCTTCCGTAACCAGTCTTCTCTCCTCTATATGGGCAACATCACTGACACATTCCGCTAACTCTGTCATATTCACTTGCTGCTTCGCATCAAAATAATTCTTTATCAAAGTCGTCACATCCGCTTCTATCTCCTTGTCTGTAATGGTAGAAAAAGTACCTCCTAACGATTTTGCAGAATCGTCTCCACTCTTTCCAAAGGAAAAATTGACAGATGGAGCAACCAAAGAAAAAGTTCCCATCCCAATCAACATAATGGCCAAAGTAAAAATAATAATTAGTTTTTTATATCGTAATCGCATCCAATGCGCACATCCTTTCGTTCTCTCTGACAGTTTTACAAAAACAAAACGCACCTGAAGGGACTCGAACCCCTGGCACACGGTTCCGGAAACCGTTGCTCTATCCACTGAGCTACAGGTGCAGATTTAGTTTATTTTTCTAAAAATACTGTATTTTAAATACCTTGCAATTCCAACACTTTTAAAGCATACCATATTGACATTTAAAAGTAAAGGATAAATTTATACACAGATATAGAAAAGGATAAGAAATATGGGACATAACTTCTTAATAAGAATCCCCTCTATCCTATATTCTGCAATTTTTCACTATGCTCCGTTACAACCTTTTTAAGTATAGAAATATCTTGTTTCATCATCCCATAATCTTCAACACTGTCCTTATATCTGTCATAAGTTGAAGTATAACAGGATTCTATCGTATTCAATCGTGGCAAAACTTTGTTTTCCTGCGTTAATTCAATATTTTTAACCCTTACTTCTAAATTTTTAACCCTGTTTTCTATACATTCAACCTTATTTTCTAAATTTTTAACTCTACTTTCAAGACTCTTTACTTTTATTTCTATATTTTTAACTCTGCTTTCAAGGCTCTTTACTTTTATTTCTATATTTTTAACCCTAGTTTCTATCCTTTTAACCTTGGTTTCTACACTTTTTACTCTGGTTTCCACACTCTTTACTCTGGTTTCCACACTTTTTACTCTAGTTTCTATACTTTCTATCTTATTCTCAATTATCCCCATTCGCCCTTTAATTTCCTGCATATCATCTTTAATAGGTTCAATCATATTTGATATCGCAAATAATAATTCATTATCCGTCATTCTGTTATTCTCCTTCCTATAAATTATCAAGATATCCTACCGCCATATTTATCCTGATAAAATCTCCTTCGATACTTTAATTCTGCATATTCTGCCACCCGTTTCAAATAAACTGCATCATAAGCTCCACCTACGGCACCAACAACCGGTATCCCCTGTAAAAACTTCATATATAAGATTTCTCCCGAAAGGCACATTGCCGTTTCATGAATCATCTTCTCCTTGCTGTACTCTGCAGGACACACCCTGCTACTCATGTACAAATTCACTTCTTTATCTATCTGCAGCATCCTTTCTCCATAAGAAACTGCTCCCTGAATCAGCAGCAGAATCCAATACCTCTCCTCTTCTGATTCATACTCGTACCCATAATTCATTGCAATTTCGTATATGCTTTTTAGCAAGATGCCTGTAAAAAGTGGAATATCCGGCAGGCCAATCCCCAAAAGCCCCATTCCAACACCTGATGCCCCTGTCAGAAACAGATTCTTCGCCTCTGCCTTTCCAGCATTACGTGAAAAAGTCCGCAAAGACTTATAATCCTTTTTGAGGTCTGCAGTGTATTCATTTACCAAAAAATTTTTCTCCATCTCTTCCCTGTTATAGGTTTTCTCAATGACAGAAGTTCCTTTTTCAAAGATAAGAGAAAAAGCTTTTGCAAAAGCTGTATTTAATGTATCCTGAAGTTTCTCCGGTACTTTTTCTTCAAGTATCCGGTTTAAACGGGTTTCCTGCTTTGCTGCACGCAAAGAAAGAAAACGAGTTTCCTGTTTCTCCAATCTCTCCCATTCCCGTTCTAATGCCGTTTTTTTCTGAAATAATCCCATTCTATCCCTCAATTCCGCGCTGCATTCACACATCTCTGTGCCAGGCAGCGCGCAGACACAACTAATCATGTAAATCGGTATTTCAAAGTTAACACTCCTGTAGACAAGCCATGGGAATCCGTTGGGGCAAAATATCTTTTATCCCTAACATCCTAATATACATGTATTATAATAAATTTCTTTTCACATGTAAAGTCTCATTGGTCATTTTCCAAATTACTTTTTATTACATTGCAATTCACAAATGCTTATGGTTTTCGTCAAACAATGATATCGATAAACCGTCTCTGAAAGAATTTCTTCCTTTGCCACGCAGGCTGCATTCACCTCTCTTACCATATCATACATTTCCCCCACTGAAATTGGCGCACTTGCAGGAATCGCCAGAAATTCATGAATACTGCTAGGCAGCAAATAGTAGTCTCTGCCAAAGAAACTGCCTATCTCATCCAGTACACCATGATACAAAATAACTGCTGCACCATTAATTCCATTTGAATTTGTAACAACATACGGATCTCCTGCGATACCTTTTTCCTCTTCTCCAGAAATAATCCAGGTGGCACTGTTTTCTTCGCCCTCCAAAATTTTTCCCATCATAGAAACCATACTGCACATTCTTTTTGGAAAAAGGCTCGTGGTGTTTTTCCTTGCCAGTGCAAATAATTTTTCCGTATCAAGCTGCCATGCTTCTAAAAGTTGATTTGTGATTCGGACAGAACCAATCCCACTATCATCACTGCGAAGCAATATATGAAAAGTAACTGCCATATCTAAAAAACGGATAAAAGGTACGGTCTGCAACAGTTCATGATTCTGCTGATAGGAAACCAACCGGAAAACCACCTTTTCGGCGCAATTTTCAAATGACATATCAAGTTCCATATTTTTCCCATCTTTCAGTGCTTCATAATACAATCCTTCTATCTGGTCTGCGATAGAAGCAATATCCATTCCCGAAAGATATTCTTCATATATTAGCTGCAAATAAAAGTTTGGTGAAATCTTTTCTTCTTCAGATAATATGACCATACTGTCTAATTCCAGCGAGTTATTTTTCAATACTTTATGTATTTCTACTTTGGTATTCTGTGGAAAACGGCATTTGACTGCTTCCAAAAGCAAAGTACAAAACTCTTCAAATTCTTTCTCTATTTTCTATGCACATCCTTTCTTTCTGTCAGAATACACCCACCCTATCAGCGCATCCTTGTAACGATTGACAGATAATCCAGTAACCTGAGGGTGTAGCCCCCCCGAAAAATCTTCTGACTCCTTTAAGAAATCAATAACCTCTTCTCTCTAGCCTGCCGTATTCTTCTTAACAGGAGGGCAGCAAGTACTAATCTTTGTAAAGGGAGAGTTTTACAGAAGATATAAGAAAAAACAGAATTTCATAGATAATAGAAATCACGCTTGCGAAATTTGCATCGCATAAATGACTTTTCTTTGCCTTTGTGCAAGTCATATTGTCTATGTTTGGTACTTTTTGCCACCAAAAGATTTTCTGTATATAGATTAGCAAAATTCATATTTTCTGACAAGATTCATACTTCCCAAAAATCTGCGGAAAAATTATCGTTTCCATCAAAAAAGCACAGGAAAACCAAGTGGTTTTCCTGTGCAATATTACTTTATTTACTTACTATTTTTAGTAAATCTGCCGAAGCTGCCTCCTTCAAAGGATAGGAAATAGTTTGAAATGTACTGGTACGCCAACGGGTCAGTACACTAGCACACCAGTGGAGTTAGTGTTCTTTCTTATTTGCTAAGAAACTCATGAATTCCCTTTGCAGCAGCCTTTCCAGCACCCATTGCAAGAATTACTGTTGCAGCACCTGTCACAGCATCTCCTCCTGCATATACACCTGCTTTGGATGTTTCCCCTGTTTCTTCCTCTGCTACAATACATTTCCACCGGTTAATATCCAGCCCTTCCGTTGTAGAAGAAATCAAAGGATTTGGGCTTGTTCCAAGGGACATAATAACGGTGTCAACATCTAATGTAAACTCTGAGCCTGCAACCTCAACCGGTCTTCTGCGTCCTGACTCATCCGGCTCACCAAGCTCCATGCGGATACAGGTCATTCCCTTTACATTTCCCTCATCATCCACAAGAATTTCTGTCGGATTGGTAAGCAAGTCAAAGATAATGCCCTCTTCCTTTGCATGATGCACTTCTTCCACTCTGGCAGGAAGTTCCTCCTCGCTGCGGCGGTACACAATATGGACATCTGCACCCAGACGAAGTGCTGTTCTTGCTGCATCCATTGCAACATTGCCTCCACCGACAACAGCTACCTTACTTCCTGCTGCAATCGGCGTTGCATAGGAATCATCAAATGCTTTCATCAAATTGCTTCTTGTAAGGTACTCATTTGCAGAAAATACACCATTTGCATTTTCTCCCGGTATTCCCATAAACTTTGGAAGTCCTGCACCAGAACCGATAAATACCGCATCAAAGCCTTCTTCATTTAACAGCTCATCAATCGTAATTGCCTTGCCAATTACCACATTTGTTTCAATCTTAACACCAAGTGATTTTACATTTTCCACTTCTGCATCCACCACTTCTGTCTTCGGAAGACGGAACTCCGGAATGCCATAAGACAATACGCCACCAGCCTTATGTAATGCTTCAAAAATTGTCACATCATAGCCAAGCTTCGCCAAATCACCTGCACAGGTCAGTCCTGCCGGTCCTGAACCAATTACTGCTACTTTCTTGCCATTCATGGTTTCTGCCTTTACAGGCTTAATACCTGCTTCTCTTGCCGCATCAGCAGTAAAACGCTCTAATTTTCCAATAGAAACTGCATCCCCCTTAATTCCGCGGATACATTTTGCCTCACACTGGCTCTCCTGTGGACAGACACGCCCACATACAGCTGGAAGAGCTGAAAACTTACTAATCACCTGATAAGCTTCTTCCACCTTTCCTTCTTTCAGTTCTCCAATAAATCCAGGAATGTCAATATTAACAGGACATCCCTTTACACACTGCGGATTTTTACACTGAATACAACGTGCTGCCTCCGCCATTGCTTCTTCTTTATTATAACCCAGACAAACCTCTTCAAAATTTGCAGCCCGGACTTTTGGCTCCTGTTCGCGCACAGGTACCCTCTTTAATACATCTACTTCCATGATTATTTTCCTTTCTGTTTATTTTATTAAAAAGTAAAATATGTATCAGCCATTACAATTACCGCAGCCGCCATGATGGGTATCCCCCTCCTGTTGACGGAGCACGGCACGCCCTTCCTCTGACTGATACATCCTCTGACGCTGCATTGCCTGATCAAAATCTACCAAATGTCCATTAAACTCAGGACCATCAACGCAGGCAAACTTAATCTCATCGCCTACCTGCAAACGACAGGCTCCACACATACCGGTACCATCTACCATAATTGGATTCATGCTGACAATGGTAGGAATTTTTAATTCCTTCGTCAACTGTGCCACAAATTTCATCATAATCATTGGACCAATAGCAATAACCCTTGTATATTCTTTTCCCTGATTCTTTACTAATTCATTAATCTGATCACAAACATTTCCTTTAAAACCATAGGATCCATCATCTGTAGCAATATAAAGATTTGCTGCAATATCCCTCATGGCATCCTCTAAAATCAAAATATCTTTTGTACGTGCACCAATAATAACATCGACATCAATACCATGTTCCTTCATCCATTTAACCTGCGGATAAACAGGAGCTGTACCAACACCGCCACATACAAATAGCAGCTTTTCCTTCTTTAATTCCTCTTCCGTTAAATCTAATAGCTCTGATGCACATCCAAGCGGCCCTACAAAATCCATAAAGGTTTCCCCTACTTCATATTCTGCCATTTCGTTGGTAGATGCACCTACTTTCTGGAATACAATTGTTACAATTCCCTTTTCCCTGTCATAATCACAGACTGTCAAAGGAATTCTTTCTCCTTTTTCATCCATTTTTACAATGACAAACTGTCCCGGTTGGCAGGACTTTGCTACTCTTGGTGCCTCAACATCCATTAACCAGATATTATTGGCAAGATACTCTTTTTTCAAAATCTTAAACATAATGTGCCTCCATCTTTCTATTTTGAAAATACGTTACTGTTCACTCCGTGACCAGTAACAGCAGTGCTTTTAACACGGAATGTACACATTTTGCAAAAACCATACAAAATGACACCGTAAAACTCATACTTTTGGCATAAATCATGCCAAAAATCCTCGAATTTGACTGACGGGTAAACTATAACGAAAATACCTCTAAATTGTCACACTGTGACAAAAAACTGTTGGTATATCTTTCGTCCCTGCTGACATTTTCCCCAAACCATTCCGGTGGTACAAAACATGCAGCGTCCTTTTCATCAATAAATTCCACCTCAATAAAATAAAGCCCCTGTAATCTTCCATGAAACACATCCAGTTCACCGGTATGGCCATCCGGCAGCGGAACCAGATAACGTGTCTTGGAAATCAAATGATTATCCACTTTTTCCCTCAGATGCAGATAACCTTTTTCTGTCAGAGAAAGCTCAACCTCCTCACACATACGTACATTATCCCCATCCTCTGCATAATTGGACTTATAGGTTAAAATATAGTGCTCGTTGCTTTTTCGGATGCGGACAACAGGACTGGTACAAAGATATCCCTGCTCAATCTCTTTTTTTTGATACTGTTCCAAATGGTCTGGCAGGGCATTTATTTTAAATTTCTTCTCAATCTCCATTATTTCTGTTCACTTTCTACAGCAGCCAGTTTGGCATTCTTCTTTTTACGAAGCTTAATACCTAAAAGAATTGCACCAAGTGCAACAGCCCCACTAATAATATACTTTATCAAATACCAAACAAATGCACCCCCAAAAGTAAAATCTGCAACGCCCTTTGCCAAAAGTGTTAATAACATATCCTCACCTTTCCTTCCCGCACATTCTCCATGCAATTTTCCATAATGAAAAACAAAACATTATCTTCTATTTACTAATTCCTTTGTAATATCATTCCAGTCCAAACCACATTCCACCATAAGAACCATCATATGGTATAAAAAGTCTGCAATTTCATATTTTAACTCTTCTGCATCTGGATTCTTGGCTGCAATGATAATTTCAGAAGCTTCCTCCCCGCATTTCTTTAAAATCTTATCAATTCCCTTATCAAAAAGGTAATTGGTATAAGAGCCTTCCTTTGGATTCTTTTTGCGGTTCTTAATCACCTCATAATCTTCATTCAGTACAGTCAGTGGATTCGCAGAAATGTAATCCTTCTTTGCCAGTTCTTTAAAGAAACAACTTCTGTTTCCTGTATGGCAGGCAGCTCCCACCTGTCTGACCTTTGCTAAGATTGTATCATTGTCACAATCTAACATCAAGCCTTTAACATACTGGAAATGACCGGAAGTTTCTCCTTTTAGCCACAGCTCATCACGGCTCCGGCTGTAATAGGTCATCTTTCCTGTTTCAATTGTTTTGCGGTAGGATTCCTCATTCATATATCCTACCATTAAAACCTCATTCGTACGGTAATCTTGCACCACAGCAGGAATCAGCCCATTGTCCATCAACTTAAAATCAGAAAAGTCAATCAGGCTTTCAAAAACCTCTATAGCAATTCCCTGCCTCTTTAACGCTCTCTTGGCTTTATAAATGTCCTTCTCTTCAAAATAATTTGTCATCACGGCCTGTACCGTTGGATAAGAAAAAATTTCTGCCAAATCGTTACGGATTAAGCCATCCCTTACCATGACTTCTATCTTTGTACCTGCAATCGCATCCGAAAAACTCTTCGTCGTGTCAATATGCTTTAAAAGAGCACATCCAAACCCTAAATCATAAAAAGAATCGAGCTTCTCTGCATTCTGAAAATCCGCTTTCATATCAATTTCTATGACCAGTTTTTCCCTTCCAAAACGGGCAATCATCTCCTTTAACTCTTTCTCCTCTGGAAGCAGTGCCTTTCTGATAACAACCTTGGAAGCCCCTGTATACAATGCCTTTTTCGCATCTTCAAAACGCTCTACATAAATTCCAATCACAAATGGAATATCAATCTGTTTTTCAATCTGACGCACAACTGCTAAGAATTCCTCTCTGGATTTCTCATCTCCTGTAAAATTATACAAATATAACCCGTCCGCGCCCTCACAGGAGTAGCGTTCTGCCAATGAAATAACACTGCCTGCCATTTCATTTTCCGCATTAATAAAAGAAATCAGTTTCTTATTACTCATCTTCATCTCCATTTCTCGCGGCTCTAATATAACTCATTTAAATTAACTTCATGTTTCACTGGTCTAAATTCCCGATAACCTCTGTACCCAGGCAGCAACGTAACCCGCTGCGCTTGCGTTTGTGAACAAATACTCTCGAAAATTTATCCTCCGTAAACGTAACGCTGTTTAAGATGAGTTATGCCAGCCACACTTCAAAAATAATACTTCATTCTTTATAAGCTTCCTTTTGTAGAAAGTACATCACAGATACGCTCATCATATGATACCGCTTCATCAAGCGCCTTCGCAAATGCCTTAAATGCGGCCTCGATAATATGATGGTTGTTACCACCGTCAAGCTGTTTCAAATGTAGGTTCATTCCCGCACTGTAGCTCACTGCATAGAAAAACTCATGCACCATCTCCGTATCAAAGTCTCCAACCTTTTCCACTGAAAATTGCAGGTTTTCCTTTAAATATGGCCTGCCGGACAAATCCAGCGCACAAAGAACCAGTGTTTCATCCATTGGAAGAATAAAGTTTCCAAAACGCCTGATTCCTTTTTTCTCTCCCACTGCCTCCCTGATTGCCTGGCCCAGAACAATACCGGTATCTTCAATTGTATGATGGGAATCCACTTCTAAATCCCCTTTGACGGATAGCTTCAAATCAAAAAGACCATGACGTGCAAAGCTGTTTAACATATGATCAAAAAAACCAATCCCTGTAGAAATCTCTGCTTTTCCAGTCCCATCCAGTGAAAGAGTTATCTGGATGTCAGTTTCTCCTGTTTTCCGCGAAACCGCTGCCAATCTGTTTCCCATTGGTAATCCTCATTTCTGCGCCGTCTATCTGCGCGTATTTCTAGTACACTAGTACAACGAATATTGCTATATACAAGATGTGCTGCACACTTATATTACAGTATAACCTATTCTCTATTTGGAAGCAAACCTATTTTTCAAAGCGTACAGCAATGGAATTTGCATGTGCTGTCAGTTTCTCTGCTGCCGCAAAATCCTCTATATCCTTATGAATCCGTTCCAGTGCTTCTTTAGAATAAGAAATAATACTTGACTTCTTGACAAAATCATCCACAGAAAGCGGAGAAAAGAATTTTGCAGTTCCATTCGTAGGCAGTACATGGTTTGGCCCGGCAAAATAGTCCCCTAGTGGTTCACTGCTGTACTCCCCAAGAAAAATTGCTCCTGCATTCCTGATTTTTGTCATGATATCAAAAGGATTCTTCGTCACAATCTCCAAATGTTCAGAAGCAATCTCATTCGCTGTCTCTATGGCATCCTCCATAGAATCAGCCACTAAAATATAACCATACGAATCCAGTGATTTTTGGATAATCTCTCCGCGGGAAAGTTCCTTCACAAATCCATCCACTTCCTTCGAAACTGCCTCTGCAAGCTCCCTGCTGGTTGTAACAAGGATAGCGGAAGCCATTTCATCATGCTCTGCCTGTGATAACAGGTCAGCAGCAACATAACGTGGATTCGCTGTCTCATCTGCCAGTACAAGAATTTCACTCGGTCCAGCAATCGAATCAATACTAACATGGCCATATACAGCCTTTTTGGCAAGCGCCACGAAAATATTTCCAGGTCCTACAATCTTATCTACCTTTTTCATACTTTCTGTGCCATATGCCATTGCACCAACTGCCTGCGCACCGCCTGCCTTATAGATTTCATCTACCCCCGCTTCCCTGGCTGCAACCAAAGTAACCGGATAAACTTTTCCATCCTTTCCCGGCGGCGTTGTCATAATAATCTTATCTACGCCAGCTACTTTTGCTGGCACTATGTTCATCAATACAGAGGAAGGATATACCGCCTTCCCGCCCGGCACATAGACGCCTACCCTCTCTAATGCCGTTACCTTCTGACCAAGCAGTGTCCCGTCCGGCTTACTGTCAAACCAACTGTAACGTACCTGCTTTTCATGGTATTCCCTGATATTCTTTAAAGCCTTACGGATAATTTCCACCAAATGGGCATCTACCATTGTGTACGCTTCTTCCATTTCCTCATCAGTCACAAGCACAGTTTCTGGTGTAATTTTTACACCGTCAAACTGTTTGGTATATTCAAATAATGCCTTGTCACCCTTTTCCTTGACATTTTGAAGAATTTCATTAACCGTATCTTCAAATTTACCATACTGGTTCGGACTCCTCTTTAAAAGATTCTCTAATATGTTTTCCCGTTCCTTTCTCGTTAAGTTTACAATTCTCATATGCCTTCCTCTCTTTCACCCATTCCTCTCTGTCGGTGCAAACAATTTTGCGAGGTGAAATCGTAGAATTTCTTTGCTGGCGTCTATGGCAGGCTTAAAAATTCTTTTCACCTTTCTCACAGGATGGGAAATTGCTTTGAATGTAACGGTACGCTTTTTTAATCTGGAATCACCTTTTTTAACTCCTTCAAAAGCTTTGTAATACGCTCATGCTGCATCTTCATGCTCACCTCATTGACCACAACCCTTGCAGAAAGCGGACAGATTTCCTCCAAAACCTCCAGTCCATTTTCCTTCAACGTAGAACCCGTTTCCACAATATCTACAATGACCTCAGACAAGCCTACAATCGGTGCCAGCTCTACAGAGCCATTTAATTTAATAATTTCCACGGTCTGATGTTTCTTATTGTAAAAATAATCCTTGGCAATACCGGGATATTTACTTGCCACACGAATCAAAGAACCGTTATGTAACAGTTCTTTCGCACTTGCAGGGCCGGCTACACACATACGGCACTTTCCGCAATTTAAATCCAGGACTTCATAAAGTTTCCTGCCCTCTTCCAAAATGGTATCCTTTCCCACCACACCGATATCTGCTGCCCCCATTTCTACATAGGTAGGCACATCCGTAGCCTTTGATAAAAAAAACTTAAAACCTAACTCTTCATTTACAAAAATCAGCTTTCTTGTTTTCTCATCCTTCATCTCCTCACAGGTAATGCCAATCTGCTCCAAAAGCTTCAACGTCTGCTTTGCCAGTCTTCCCTTCGCCAGGGCAAATGTAATATATTTCATAACAATCTCCATTCTTCCCTTCTATCGTTCCAAAGAAACCATCAAAAACAAACGTCACATCTCATTTTCTGAAAGTTCCCTTTTTTCTTCTTTGCCAGATGCCACATCACTCACAATTAACTCTGTCTCTTCCTTCAAATAAAGAATCGTATCTAACTGCATACGTCTCGCATACTCCAGATATTCCTCATACGGCTTTTTTGAAGATTTCCGAAGCATCTGGATTGCCTTACCCTTTTCCCGGTACTCTCTGGCTAATTCTAACGCTTTTCCACGCAAAGACTGTGGATAAAGGAGAACGGTTCCTCCAAGAATACTCTCTTCAAAGCATTTCTGCCTTGTAAGCGCTAACATTAACTGGTCAATCACAATCGCTAACCCAATCGCAGGCGCTTCCTTGCCAAACTGGCTGACAAGACCGTCATAACGTCCTCCCGAAGCAATGGCCTCCCCATTGCCATAGGTATAAGCCCGGAAAATCACCCCTGTATAATAACTGTACTGGCTTAACATACTCAAATCTACAGTGATATAATCAGAATAACCATATGATTTTACGATTTCTTCTACCTTTAAAAGCCTGTCTAATGCCTGGATCACCCGCTTACTGTTTGTCCTCTCCTTTACAAAACCAATACATTCAGACAGATTTCCAAGCAGGTCAGGAAGTTTTTCAAATATTTCCTTCAATTTACCGGAAATCGTCAGTTTATCTAAAAGAGCTTCTACTCCAAAAAAATTCTTGCTGACAATCAGACTACGGAGCTGCTCTGTCTCCGCCTCACGAAAACCAGCTTCCTCCACCAGCCCGCGGAAAATGTCCGCATGGCCAATTTCCAGCTGGAACTCTTCCAGCCCGCTTTTTAAAAGGCACTCCACCATCATGGCAATCATCTCTGCGTCTGCATCCGAAGACTCATCATTATAAAGCTCTGCACCTACCTGCGTAACTTCCTGCAGCTTTCCCTTGTACTGGCTTGTATTTACAAAGGTATTGCCGGTATAACACAGGCGAATCTGCATCTTTTCATCCTTCTGGTATTTTGCAATACAGCGTGCAATCGAAGGTGTGACATCCGGGCGCAGTACCAGAGTATTGTTGCCCCTGTCAAAAAACTTGAACATCTCCTTTGACTGAACCGTACCACGCTCCTTACTAAAAATATCAAAGTACTCAAACGTTGGCGTCTCTATATCACGAAAACCATATAACTTCATTACATCATGCACACCCCCCTCTACCTTCCGCTTTCTGGCGCATTCAATACCATAGGTATCCCTCACGCCACCAGGTGTGTGCAATAGTTCCTGCCCTTCTGTGAAATTCTGGTTATATATCCTATCCTGTATCATTCTTTCTGCAAAACCTCCTTTATATCGTAACTGTTTTCCCTTCATGACCAGCTACAGCAGCGTTTTCAACGCTGAATGCACGCTATTCCAAAAATCATGCAAAATGGCGCTGTAAAACTCGGATTTTTGACTAAGAACAGGTCAAAAATTCTCGAATTTGACATATAGTGAACAGTAACTTCATATCTCCTGCTTATTCCTGCCTGTATAATGAACTAATATAAGCCGGTCGGTCTTTCCTCCTTCGGACTGTATCCCTTCTTTCGGAGCGCTTCAATAATATCATTTTTATGCTCTATTCCAAATGCTTCCAATGTAATGCGAAGCTCCACTGCTTCATTACGGTTCAGGCTTACAAACTGGTTGTGCTCCAAACGGATAACATTTCCCTGCATCTGTGCCATAATACCCGCAATCTTTTCCAGCTCTCCCGGGCGGTCTGGAAGCTGAACCGACACGGTAAATACTCTTCCTCTCTGAATCAGCCCATGCTGGACAACAGAAGATAAGGTAATAATATCCATATTGCCGCCACTTAAAATCGAAACCACCTTTTTCCCTTTGCAGTCCAGATGTTTTATAGCCGCTACTGTAAGAAGACCCGAATTTTCCACTAACATTTTATGGTTTTCCATAATATCCAGAAAATTCACAATCAACTCCTGATCCTCTACCGCAATAATATCATCAATATTTTTCTGAATATATGGGAAAACAACCTCTCCCGGTGTCTTTACTGCTGTACCATCTGCAATTGTATCTATATCCGGCAGTGTCACAACACTGCCCTTCTCTAAGGATTCCTTCATACAGCTTGCCCCTGCAGGCTCCACTCCAATAACTTTAATATTGGGATTTAAGCATTTTGCAAGCGTAGATACGCCTGCTGCCAGCCCACCGCCGCCAATCGGCACTAAAATAATATCCACTGTAGGAAGTTCCTTAAAAATCTCCATAGCAATCGTTCCCTGACCAGTTGCTACGGTTTCATCATCAAATGGATGAACAAAAGTAAGCCCCTGCTCTTTTGCCAGCTTGATGGCATACTGGCATGCCTCATCATACACATTTCCATAGAGGATTACCCTTGCTCCATAACTTTTTGTACGATTAACCTTAATAAGAGGCGTTGTTGTCGGCATGACGATAGTAGCCGGTACACCGTAAATCTTCGCTGCATACGCAACCCCCTGTGCATGGTTTCCTGCGGAAGCGGTAATCAATCCCTTTTTTCTCTCTTCATCACTTAGCGTACTGATTTTATAATAAGCCCCACGCACCTTATATGCACCTGTGTATTGCATATTTTCCGGTTTCAGATATACTTTGTTGCCTGTCTGCTCTGAAAAATATTCGCTGTAAATCAGATTTGTGGGAAGCACCACTTCCTTTACCTTTTCTGACGCTTCCTCAAATTTGTCCAATGTCATCATATCAAAATTCCTCTTTTCTGCTTTTTATAATCCCGCCCTATCTGCTTTGCGAACTCCTTTCTCGCACCGCACAAGTTTGGCTCGTCTCCGGCGAGACTATTTCATGTTATTATTCACAGTAACTATTTCGTCTCAAACAGGGCGTCTACAAATGCATCTGCATCAAACTTCTGCAAATCATCAATCTGTTCTCCAATTCCAATATATTTTACTGGAATATTCATCTCTGACTGAATCGCAATCGCAATACCGCCCTTCGCCGTTCCATCTAACTTCGTTAGAATAATACCTGTAATATCTGCCACCTCGCCAAACTGCTTCGCCTGAGCAAGTGCATTCTGACCGGTTGTTCCATCTAAAACAACAAGTGTTTCACGATGGGCATCCGGAAACTCCCTGTCTATAATCCGGTTAATCTTGCGAAGCTCTTCCATCAGATTTTTCTTATTATGAAGCCTGCCTGCCGTATCGCAAATCAATACATCGGCCTTTCTTGCCTTCGCTGCATTTACGGCATCAAAAACAACAGCAGCCGGGTCTCCGCCTTCCTGTCCGGCAATCAATTCTACATTTGCACGGTTTGCCCATTCCGTCAACTGCTCTATTGCCGCAGCACGAAACGTATCTGCTGCAGCTAAAATCACTTTCCGTCCCTTTCCCTTTAACTGTCCGGCAAGCTTTCCTACGGATGTTGTCTTTCCCACACCGTTCACACCAATCAGAAGCACGACAGACTTTTTATACTCAAATTCATATGCTGTTTCATCTACTGCCATCTGCTCCTTAATCGAATCTACCAATAGCTTACGGCATACAGAAATCTCCTTAATCTTTTGTTCCTTTACCTTATTCCGTAGATTCTCAATAATCCGTTCGGTCGTATTTACGCCAATATCTGCCATTATCAGCACTTCTTCTAATTCCTCATAAAAATCTTCGTCTATCTCAGAAAATCCACTGAATATCGAATCAATTCCCGATTTCAGATTATCCCTGGTCTTTGTCAGACCACTAATCAGCTTGCTAAAAAAGCCTTTCTTTTCTCCCATCTCCTGCCTCCTTTTCCATAACAATTAATTGTATGCTTTTTTTCCCTAATTTGCAATCTCTTTTTCATCCAGCAAATTAACAGAAACCAAAGTCGATACACCCTTTTCCTGCATCGTAATACCATATAAAATATCCGCAGCATTCATGGTTCCACGCCGGTGTGTAATCACAATAAATTGTGTATCCTTTGTCAGCTTATGTAAATAATCCGCATAACGGCTGACATTTGAGTCATCAAGTGCTGCCTCTATCTCGTCCAACAGGCAGAATGGAGATGGCTTTAAGCTTTGGATGGCAAAAAGAAGAGCAATGGCAGTCAGCGCCTTTTCCCCACCGGATAGCTGCATCATATTCTGCAATTTCTTTCCAGGCGGCTGTGCTACAATACGGATTCCTGCCGTCAGAATATCTTCCTCCTCCGTCAGTTCCAGTGTCCCTCTTCCACCCCCAAAAAGTTCCCGGAAAACTTTATCAAAACGTGTACGTATTTCTGCAAACTGCTCCTCAAACTGTCTCCGCATCTCTGCATCCAGCTCTTCAATAATACCAACCAGTACATTTGCCGCTTCCACCAAATCATCATGCTGGCTATGTAATAAATCGTAACGCTCCTGTACTTCTTTATACTGCTCAATCGCATTGACATTGACATCCCCAAGCGCTTTCATCTGGCTTTTCAGTTTGCCGGTCTCAGTGCGCATCTGCGCCAGACTGAAGGAAACTTCAATTCGTTTTTCCTCTGCGGTATGATAGGTAAGCTCGTACTGTTCCCACATATAGCTGGTATAAGAGTCAATCTTCTCTGTCAGCTTTTCTTTCTGATTATTTAAGCGGAAACATTCCTTATCAAGCTCTGCCTTCTTTGCAGACAATTCCTCACGCTTATCAAAAAAGCCTTTATGGCGCTCTGTCATCTCCTCTTTTTTCTTGGTTTCCTCTTCAATGTTATCTGTAAGTTCCTGAATCTTTTCCTTTGCAGACAAAAGCTTTTCCTTTGTCTTTTGGATTTCAGCCTCCTTGCCAGCGACCTGCCTGTCCGCATCCATATCACTCAAGCTTACCTGCTCAAGCTCTTTCTCCAGCGAAACAATCATATCTGCTGCCCTGTTTAAATTCTCCTGTATAAACAGCACACTCTGTTCCTGTGCAGCAATCTCCTGCTGCCTGTCCGAAGCATCCTTTGACTGCTTCTCATATACTTCCTTCTGCTCCTCTAACCGGATATTTAATTCCTCAATCCGCGCCTCTCTCTGCCTGCTTAAACTCTCATTGGAAAACACCTTCTCATTAATCTTCTCAATGTCCTGACTAAGCTGCTCCCTGCGCTGTTCAATTTCACTGCTCTCGAGCCGTATAAAATCAAGCTGCTCCCTGTTCTTCTCCAAATCTTTTTCCGCCCGGTCATAATTAAGCTTTGCCGTATTCTGTTTCAGGCTCAAATCCTGACGGATTTTCCGGTTTGCACTAATCTGCTTTGCAATACTTTCCTCATCCTCTGCATTCTTTGCAATCTCCTCAGAAAGCGCCTCGAGCCTCTCCTTTAACGCAATGGCACGTTTCTCCAAATCCTCCATTTCCCTCCGGCGTCCCAAAAGGTTCTGGTTGCTCCGATAAGCGCCTCCCGACATGGAGCCTCCCGGATTTAAAAGTTCTCCCTCTGTTGTAACAATGCGCATGGTATGGTGATATTTACCTGCCAGTGCAATCGCATTATCAATCGTATCAACAACAACAAAACGTCCTAACAGATATTCTACCAGATGTGAAAATCTGCTGTCTGCATCAACAAGCGTCGACGCCATACCGATTACCCCCGGCTCCGACATCATATTTCCTGACAGATTGACAGGTTTTGCCTTCATATTGCTTAATGGAAGGAAGGTCGCACGCCCATAACGGTTTTTTTTCAAAAATGCAATCATTTCCTTGGCTGTCTGCTCATTATCCGTAACAATATTCTGTATGCTTCCACCCAGAGCTGTTTCCACAGCCAGCTCATGTTCCTTTTTTACCCTTATAATATCTGCCACAACCCCGACGATACCCGGATAATTCTTTCTCTGCTCCATAATGCGCTTAATGCTCTGCCCATATCCCTCATAGCGTTCTGTAAGGTTTTTCAGGGACTGTAAGCGTGAATTTTCCATATGGAACTTCTGCTGTATATCTCTATGCTCCTGATTCAAATTATTACTCTGCTGCTCCAGTGCCTGACGGGAGTCACGCAGTTCTTCAAGAGTATCCTCCATCGCTTTTATCTTATCCGTAACATCCTTTAATGCGCTCTCTTCCTGCCCTAATGTTTCCTCTAAAACAGAAGCCTCAGATTTATTTTCCAAAACCTTTTTTGTGATTTCGGCCTTTTTCAGATTATTCTGCTCTAACAGTGTTTTTATTCTCTGCTGATCCGATTTTACACTGGTATTCTCATTCAGATACGCAATCATATCCTGATTACACTGGCTGATTTCCTCTTCGATTGCCAAAATCTCTGACTGCATCTGATTCAACGCAGCCTCACTGCTATTTTTGCCCTTGGAAAGCTCTTCTAAACGCCCATTGGCCTCTTCCTGCTGCAAAAGACAGTCTTTTTGTTCCTTTTTTGCAATTTGTAACCGCTCTTTAAGAGATTTGGTCTGCTCCTGTGTATGCATTTTATTTTGGGATACTGTGTTGATCTGCTCTCTGAGAACATTGATTTCTCCCTCTGACTGGTTCAGGGACAGGCGTTCTGCCGAAAGACTTTCCCTTTTCTGCTCCAAAAGGCGGTTTAACTCCTCAAGCTGCCCTTCAATTACAAGATACTCTTCCTTTGTTTTATCAAATTCCTGCTTTGCCTCTTCCAAATCTGCGGAAGCAATCTCCTGTCTGCTCTCTACTTCCTTAATCTCAGTATGGATTCTGTCATACTCTGCCAAAAAAAGATTAATATCCAGATTTCGCAGCTCATCACGCAGTGCCAGATATTCCTTTGCCTTTTCTGACTGGCTCTGCAAAGGTCCTACCTGCTTGTCAATCTCAGAAAGAATATCTTCAATTCGCACCAGATTCTGGCGTTCCTCCTCCAGATTCTTTTCGGCTGCTGCCTTTCTTTTCTTATATTTAACAATACCTGCAGCCTCGTCAAAAAGCTCTCTGCGCTCCTCCGGTTTTCCACTCAGAATCTTATCAATCTGTCCCTGGCCGATAATGGAATATCCCTCTTTACCAATACCCGTATCAAACAAAAGCTCCTGCACATCCTTAAGACGACAAGAAGCACCATTTAACAAATATTCACTTTCCCCGGAACGGTAGACCCGTCTGGCAATTTTAACTTCCTCATACGGCACATTCAGCTTATGGTCCTCATTGCTAATGGTAATTGCCACATAAGCATACCCCAAAGGCTTTCTCATCTGAGTCCCCGCAAAAATAACATCCTCCATCTTTGCCCCACGGAGCTGTCTTGCACTCTGCTCCCCAAGTACCCAGCGGACTGCGTCCGCTACGTTACTTTTACCGCTTCCATTTGGGCCTACAATTGCTGTAATTCCATTGTGAAACTCAAACAATAATTTATTGGCAAATGATTTAAAACCATGTACCTCCAAACTCTTTAAATACATTTTTCCTCCATCTATTCCTTCTGCTCCAGACGTAATATTGCCTCATACGCTGCCGCCTGTTCCGCTTTTTTCTTTGTCCTGCCCCTTGCAGACGCAATCTGCGAACCATCAATGCAGACTCCGACCTCAAAAGATTTATTGTGGTCAGGACCTTCCTCCTTCAATAAGATATAATTTAAATCCGTATGCTCTCTCTGCACTATCTCCTGAAGATAAGTTTTGCTATCATAAAAGAGCTTTTTCTTTTCGATATCCTTCAGTACAAAACGTTCCACATATTCCTTTGCCATTGCAAAACCACCATCCAGGTAGACGGCTCCTATCGTTGCTTCCATCGCATCAGAAAGAATGGAATCCCTCTCCCTTCCCCCTGTCATATCCTCACCTTTTCCTAGCAGAATATAATCGCCCAGATGAATTCCCCGCGCACAAAGGGCTAAGGTCGGCTCACAGACATAGCTTGCCCGTATCCTTGTTAAATCCCCCTCCGGGTTTTTGGGATTGTCAAGAAAAATCCTTTCACTGGAAACCAGTTCTAATACCGCATCTCCCAAAAACTCCAGTCTCTCATTACATTCATATTTCCGCAGCCTTTTTTCATTCGAGTAGGAACTATGTGTCAATGCCGTTACCAGCAAATCAGGATTAGCAAACTGATAACCTATCCGCTTTTCAAATTCAATAATTTTTTCCTGCTTCATAAAAATCTCCCATTTTTAATCTGCCTGCCTTTCTCCAATTAGCTGGAGTACCTGCTCCACAGTTTCTATTGATTCTACCATACTTTCATCAATAACAATATCAAAAGAGTCTTCAATTCCCATTATAATCTGATATATTTCCAAAGAATCCGCGCCCAAATCGTCCACAAAAGACATTTCCGGCCTTACATCCTCTGAGTCAATCGACAATACCTCTGCAATAATCATTTGAAGTTTTTCAAATTCCATAACAATTCCACCTTTATTCATAATTATAGTAAATTTTCTTTAATCTTTTCATTGATTTCTTCTTCACTAAATTGAATACACTGGATAATTGCCTGTTTAATATCCTCACTGGCAGAGCTTCCATGTGCTTTTACTACTAACCCGTTCAACCCCAGAAGCGGCGCTCCACCCTGATCAGCCCCCATAAATTCTTTCATTGTCTTTTTCAATGCCGGCTTAATCAAAACAGCACCTATCTTACTCCGAAGCGTACTCATAAGCCCCTTCTTCACTTCCTTTAATAACGTGGAAGCTAAACCCTCATATAACTTTAAAATTACATTTCCAACAAAGGCTTCACAAACAATAACATCTGCTTCTCCTTTTGGAATATCCCTTGCCTCAATACTTCCCACAAAGTTAATATCTGTGCATTCTTTTAATAAAGGATATGTTTCCTTCACCAACATATTCCCTTTTTCTTCCTCCGCACCTATATTTACAATTGCAACTTTAGGATTCTTAATCCCAACAACATACTTCATATAAATAGAACCCATTTTGGCAAATTGCAGCAAATGGGATGCCCTTGCGTCTACATTTGCACCACAGTCAATTAAAAGGGAAGCTCCCTTTGCCGTAGGAATCAGCGGTGCAAGGGGTGCGCGTTCGATTCCTTTTATTCTTCCAACAACAAACTGCCCTCCAACCAAAATAGCTCCTGTACTTCCAGCGGAGACAAATGCATCTGCTTCCCCATGTTTTACCAGATTCATTCCAACTACGATAGAGGAATCCTTCTTTTTACGAATTGCCATAACCGGAGGTTCATCAAAACCAATTACCTCCGTTGCAGGAACAATGGAAATTCTGTCCTTATCATAAGTATACTTTCCCAATTCTCTCTCAATATCCTCTGTCCTGCCAGTCAAAATAATTGATATCTTATCAGAAACCTGTAAAGCATCCACTGCACCATGCACTGTTACTTCAGGTGCCTCATCCCCTCCCATTGCATCAACTACGATTCTTATCTGTTCTCCCATTCCGAAGCCTCCATTTCACCATTCGCCAGTCTATGTACCAGTGTACTGACACACTGATATTCAGCCAAACCCACTTGTTTATTTATCCATTGAGAATCGTTGGTTTCAATCGACGATACCACCGTACCGCCTCTTTCAACCGCCTTGTCAAGGATTAAATATTCTGCGTGGTTCTCCCAAATATCAATGTATCAGTACACTAATATAATCCACCAAGCTCCTGCAAATATTTTTACCTGTGGCTCTCCCACTTATTCAAAAGCTCTTCACAGGTATCAATATCCATTTCATTCATTGCACTTAGAAGCTTCCCGATAAACTCCCGCTCCTGTGCACTTGAATATTCATATTTTTTCAGCTCTTCCGCAATCTCTTCCATCCTGTCCATATCAAGATTATCAAATGCCTCCCACAATGCCTTAAAGAAAGTATCTAAAAGTTCTGCCGTTATCATTCCATTCTTTGCTACCTGACTTTCTTCCTCCGGAAAATACTCTGCAAGAATCACTTCATATGACAGATACTTTTCTATCATTCCAGCCGTACGTTCATGAATCAGTGCAACGTTCTGATTATTTCCTGCTTCCTCCATGGCTTCTGCCTCATCTGCTAAAGCAAGCGCCCCTATCTGCCTTGATGCACTCTTTAAAGCATGGACCTCAACTGTATAATCAGGCCAATCTTCCTCCTGCTCCAGCTTCTTAATTAATTCAGCTTTCTTTTGGATGACATCATAATAGTCCTTTAATACTTTCCAGAATAAAATCTCACTCCCCAAAAGCCGCATTGCATAGCCGGTATCTAAATCCTGAATCACCGGAAGCTCTTCTTTGCTGCTTCCCGGTTCCTGCTCAGACTCCGACCTTTCTACCTTCTGAATCTTTTCCTGTGGCAGCCAGTTCCTAAGTTTTGAATTAATTACCGGAAGCTCGATTGGCTTGGCAACAAAATCATTCATTCCCTCCCTGAGAAACAGCTCTCTTGTTCCGCTGACTGCATTTGCCGTCAGTGCGATAATTGGGACATCATCATACTCCTCATGGAACCTTCGAATAATACGTGTTGTCTCCACGCCATCCATATCCGGCATCATATGGTCCATAAAAATCAAGTCATAACGATAGATAGAAATCATTCTGATTGCTTCTTTTCCACTGGTAACCGTATCAATATGGAGCTGCAGTGGTTTTAAAAGTCCTTCCGCTACCGTTAAATTAATCGCATTATCATCTACAATTAAGATTCTGGCAGACGGTGCAATAAAAGCAAACTCTTCCTCCTTACCTTCCTCACTTTCATCCACAAACTTTTCATGATTCAGAATCATAGCAAGATTCCTGATGTAAAGAGGTTTTTTCATTACCAGCAGATTTTCGATTGGATATTCTACAGTCTTATTAAAATCCATTAGTACAATACCGGTTACTTCCGGATTATCTCTGAGAAACTCTTCTATATCTGCAGTCAAATCTTTCTGTTCCATAAACAGAATCACTTCTTTTTGCTGTTCACACAGTTCCTGCAATTCCTCCTTGTTTGTAACAACAATATACTCTGCTCCCAGACGTTCTGTATCCTTTTTTAACTGCTCGCAGATATAGGAATTATGCATCAGATCCACTACGATTTCAGAACCTTTTTCCTTTACAGAAATACTTGGTGTATCATCAAATATTTTTTGTGGAAGTTCAAAGGTAAACTCACTTCCCTTTTCATATTCACTGGTAACGCCAATATCACCACCCATTAAAGTCAGAAGCTGTTTGGAAATCGCCAGTCCAAGCCCTGTCCCCTCTATATTCCGGTTTCTCTTGCTGTCCACCTGCTGGAAAGACTGGAACAGTTTTCCCAAATCCTTTTTCTTAATGCCAATTCCCGTATCTTTGATAGAAGCCTTCAGCTTTAACCAATCATTTTCTTCCCGCTCATATTGCAGCCTCAACAGCACCTGTCCTGTTTGGGTAAATTTTACCGCATTGTTAGCAAGATTTACGATAATCTGCTTAATACGGATATTATCACCATATAACTTCTTTGGTATGTCAGGAACAATATCCAAAACCAGCTCAATATCCTTATCTCCAATTCTTGTTATAATAATATTAGAGATATCGTTAATTATCGTCATTGGCTCATACTCTACCATATTGATATCCATTTTACCAGATTCAATTTTTGAAAAATCAAGAATATCATTAATAATTGTCAGCAGCGCCTTACCCGAAGACTGTATCTGCTTAATATAATCCCTTGCCGCAGGCGGTAACTCCTCCCGAAGCGCCATCTCCGCCATACCAATCACTGCATTCATTGGTGTACGGATTTCATGACTCATATTAGCAAGGAAATCCGACTTCATATTGGCAACTTTTTCCAAATCTTCACTTGCTTTTAATGCCTGATATTTACCATACGCTATGTCAGAAAAGACACTGGCAGTTGTATGTAAAAATTCCGCTGCTCTTTCTACCTTTACCTTTTCTACAATCGGAACCTTCTTCAGAGCTTCTATATACTCATCTGGATCAACCTCAATACTTTCTGCAATTTTTCGGAATTTTTCATAATCCGGCTTCTCTGTCAGAACCTGCCCGCCTACAAAACAACCGACAAGCTGATTTCTCGCCATAATTGGTGCCGCAAAGTCCACAAGGCCTGCATGACAGCGGTAAGAAACTGCCTTTCCTTCTTCTAATGCCCATTCTGCACCACTTTTATCACATAACTCACACCGGGCACATCCAATTTTGGACTGTCTCGTATACTTTATACAAAAATCAGAGAAATTGGAACCAATCGTAACTGCCCTTCCCTCATGGTCTGTTGTAATTGCTGAAAAACCTGACATATCGGAAAAAGCATCCTGAATCCTCTGCAATATATTTACATCAATTAAATCCGTTAAATAAAGTTTCTCCATAGCTTCACCATTCTATTATATCAATTTCCAATATCTGTTGTTTACAGGATACTATTTTAATACTGACTCTATTGTCGAAAGCAGTTTTTCTCTTTCAATTGGCTTTAACAGATAACCCTGCGGCCTTTCGCTGAGCGCTTCCTGTATCTTTCCTTTCTCCATCATACCGGTAAGAAAGATAACAGGAATATCCTTCGTAGCCGGATTTTCATGTATCTTACTTAAAACAGTCGGTCCATCTTCTCCCGGCATTACATAGTCCAGTAAAATCAAATCTGTAGTCTTGTTCTCCAAAAACTTTAATGCCAGCTTTCCATTAATAGCAGTTGCTACATCATATTCTAAGTGTAAATGTTCTTTTATTACCTTAAGCATTCTGACATCATCATCGACTACAAGAACATGCTTCTTATGGTTTGCCTCTTCCAAATCAACCAGTATCTGCATAATCTCATTGTCTTTCTGAGCCTTCTCCTCCTCGGCAAGTCTTTTCTTTTCTTCTTCCACCCTCTGCTTTAACTTTGCCTCTTCCTTCGCCCTTCCTAGACTATGTAAATAATTTGTAAGCTTCTCCTGTATTTTTTTCGCCGTAATTGGTTTTTCCAGCGCCAAATCTTCGATTCCTGCAGTCATCTTAAAGAAATCACTGCAATCCTCCTTCGTTCCGATTATTACAAAGGGAATTCCCATCCGGCTGAACTTATTTTTAATTGGAATCATACGACTTATTGTTTCCCTGGATTCCGCATCCATACAATAAACAAATAAATCCGGTTTAAAATAATTTGCATGGCACAATAAATCCTCATACCTTGTTGAAGAAAACTGCACTTCAAATACTTCATCCATCTGTAAAAAGAATTCATCAATTATCGTATTATTAGCCCCCGTCAGTAATACTTTATTTTTCATTTTTTCCTCATTTCTACGCTGCTATTTATTAATCTTTCCCGGTTAATGGTTTGCGACTGGCAACGCACAGCCATAAAAAATACTTCATTCTTTTTAGTCCTTTTTGTAAAAAAATGACTGTAAGGTTGAAAAATTATATTTACCCGGTGATATAATCTGCTCGGTACTTCCTACAAACAAGATACCCTCCTTTTTCAATGCATCATTAAATTTCTGATACATCACCTGCTTTGCTTCTTCCGTAAAATAAATCATAACATTTCTGCAGACAATTAAATCACACTTGTCCGGATAAGCATCTTTTAACAGATTATGCTGGCTGAACTTGATACATTTTTTCACTTCATCTGAAATCTGATATCTCCTGCTGTCTATTTTATTAAAATACTTCTGCTTTAAATCAGCAGGCAGTCCTTTCAGGCTTTTTTCATCATAAATCCCAATCTGTGCCTTTTCCAGTACCTGCTTGTCAATGTCGGTAGCTATAATCTGTATTTTATTAAGCGGCATAAACTTCCCTAACACCATTGCAAGAGTATACGGTTCATCACCTGTAGAGCAGGCTGCACTCCAGACTTTAATACTATTTCCAAAATGCTCAAATAAATATGGCAAAATCTTCTCTTCCAAAAGCTTCCACTGGTCTGGATTACGGTAAAACTCTGAAACATTAATCGTCAGATATGCCACAAATTCCTCTAACAGCTCTTTATTCGTCTTTAAAGCCTCTATATATTCATCATAACTTTTAATCTTTGCCTTCGTAATCAAAGAATCAATTCTGCGCCTCATCTGACGTTCCTTATAACAGCTCAAATCAATTTTTGTCAGTTGATATACCTTTGTTTTGAAAACTTCATAATCACCCATGTTCCTATCCACCTTTCTTATATATCTAAACATATGCGGCAAATTATATAACATTCTGCTCAGACAAAAATCGCCAACCTGCTGAACACAGATTGGCGAATTATCTTCATCTTGCTTGCAGAATCAACTCAAGCCTACGGATTACTTCCGCTATTCTCTTAATTCAATATATTTTACTCTTCTGGTTCCTCTGTGGCAGATACTGCTTCTTCAGCTTCTTCAGAATCATTTAATAACGCTTTGACACTCAGGCTGATTTTATGGTCTTCATTCTTAAAGTCAACAATCTTGGCTTCAATTTCCTGACCTACCTTCAATACATCAGAAGGTTTATCCACATGTTCCTTTGAAATCTGTGAAACATGAAGCAATGCATCTACACCAGGCTCCAGCTCAATAAAAGCACCAAAGTCTGCCATTCTGGCAACCCTGCCCTTTACAACTGTGCCAACACTGTACTTATTCTCTGCATCCAGCCACGGATTCTGATCTTCAAACTTTAAGCTGAGAGCAATCTTATCATCCTTAATATCCTTAATCAGCACCTTGGTTGTATCGCCAACGTTAAATACCTTCTTCGGATTCTCTACACGTCCCCATGACATTTCAGAAATATGGAGAAGTCCGTCTGCGCCACCTAAATCTATAAACGCACCAAAGTCTGTCAGATTCTTAACCGTACCTTCTACAACATCGCCTACATGAATCTTTTCAAACAACTCTTCCTGAAGTTTCTTCTTTTCAGCAACCAGCAACTGCTTTCTGTCACCAATAATTCTTCTCTTCTTTGGATTGAATTCACTGATTACAAACTCAATCTCCTGTCCTGAATACTTAGAAAGGTCTTTTTCATAAGTATCGGATACAAGGCTTGCAGGAATAAATACCTTTGTCTCTTCTACAACAACACTTAATCCACCAGATAACACAGCCGATACCGTCGCCTTTAAAACTTCTTTGTTTTCAAACGCTTCCTTGATACGCTCATTGCTCTTTTCCATTGCAAGGCGCTTATAAGTAAGAAGTACCTGACCTTCCCCGTCGTTAACCTTTAAGACTTTCGCCTTCATGGTATCGCCTTCTTTTACCACTGTGGTAAGGTCTATCGGCTGGTTACTGTATTCATTCTTTGTAATGATACCATCAGCCTTATAGCCGATGTTGAGAACGACTTCATCTTCCTTAACGCTGATAACTGTCCCTTCTACAATCTCCCCATTGTGGATTGTTACTAATGATTCTTCTAATAACTGTTCAAACTCAATGTTCTTGTCTGACATATGATTGAACCTCCTTAATAATATTATTTGGGGTTGAAGCCCCGGCAGTAATACCCACGCTACGAAAGGATTGAAAAAGTTTCAAATCCAGGTCATCAAGTGTCTGTATAAAATGTGTGTCCGCGCACTCAGCTTTACATATTTCGTATAGTTTCTGGGTGTTTGAACTATGTTTTCCACCTATCACTATCATCGCATCGGATTTCCGCGCAATGGTACCCGCTTCTGTCTGACGCTCCTCGGTAGCGTTGCAAATTGTATTCATAATAAATATATCATAACTCTTTTTGGACAAAATATCAACTATATCTTCGAATTTCTTGTAATTAAATGTCGTTTGGGCCACAACACACACTTTTTTTTGCTTATCCAAAGGGCAGTCTCTGGCTTCCTGCACCGTCTCCACCACATGGCACTGATTGTCACACCAGCCGCAGGTTCCCTTCACTTCCGGGTGTTTTGCACTGCCCACCACAACAATTTCATATCCTTCCTCTTTCTTTGCCTGCACAATGTTATGAATTTTTTTGACAAACGGGCAGGTTGCATCCACAATCCGGATTCCCTTTTCCTGCAGCGCCACCGCAGTCTTCTTTGGAACACCATGGGAGCGGATAATTACCGTCGCATCCTCTCCTGCCTCAATCTCCTCTACAGAATGAAGCACCTGCACTCCTTTCTCCTCCAGGTCCCTGACAACCTGCTCATTATGGATAATAGGGCCAAGCGTATAAATTTTCTGTGCTTTTCCCACTTCTTCATATACTAATTCCACTGCCCTTTTTACGCCAAAGCAAAAACCGGCGCTCTTTGCAACTGTTACTTCCATACTCTCCTCATTTCCCATCTCACAAATATAAACTTCATATTTTGCACCAAGCCTCAAACGAAAATGCTTGCATTTTCATTTGAGGCGCAAACACAAAGGGTGAACGATGTGTGTCTGCATTGTATCCTTCCTTCTTTTTTCTTTCACTCTTGTTGTACTGGCTTTTTTATAGCTGCCTGTCCTGATACAAAGTCACTATCTTTTCGGTCACTTCTTCAATCGCCATATCAGACGCATCTACCAAAACAGCATCCTCTGCCTGCCTTAACGGAGATACCTCACGGTTCATATCCTGCTCATCCCTCGCAATGATATCCTGTTCAATCTTTTCAAAATCACATACCGTTCCTTTCTCCTGAAGCTCCTTATATCTTCTTCTGGCACGTTCTGAAGAACTTGCGGTAAGATACACTTTTAAATCTGCTTCCGGCAGCACGCAGGTTCCAATATCCCTGCCATCCATAATGACATCTTTCTTTTTTGCCAGCTCTCTTTGCAGGCTTAGCAGTTTTTCCCTTACCACACGGTACTTTGATGTATCGGAAGTCATCATGCTGACCTCTTCCGTACGAATCAGCGCATTGACATTCTCGCCATTTAAAAGTACCTGCTGTTCCCCGTTTTCATATTCAAGGGAAACAGCAATCGCATCACACGCTTCTGATACGCCTTCCTCATCCTCACCGGAAATTCCATGACGCAAAAAATAAAGCGCCATAGCGCGGTACATCGCCCCGGTATCTACATAAATAAATCCAAGTTCCTTTGCCACTCTTTTGGCAATTGTACTTTTCCCTGCCCCTGCCGGGCCATCAATCGCTATACTATGCATTTTTTCTATATCCTTTCTCTCTTCCCAGTACACTAGTACAACGAATATTAAGTAATTGGCAGTTTGACTTGCTTATTTTCGTTGTACTAGTGAATTGAAATTCCTGCCAGATACCCGGTAGACCATGCAATCTGCAGGTTATACCCGCCCGTTCTGGCATCCAAATCAAGTACTTCCCCTGCAAAATATAATCCTGCTGTCTTTTTGGATTCCATCGTTGCAGGATTGATATCTTTTACAGAAACACCTCCTCTGGTAATTACTGCCTCATGATACCCACGAAGCCCTGTCAGGGTAAATGGAAATGCTTTCATACATGCCACTAACCTCTGGCGCTCCTGCTTTGTTATTTCGTTTACTTTTTTCTCCGGATTGATTCCTGATACTTCTATGATTACAGGAATCATCTTTGCCGGAAGAAGTTTTTGCAGGCTGTTTTTAAAAAAGCTGTTCTGAAAAACAGAAAAGTCCCTGAGAATCCTTTCATCTAACTGCTGCTCGGATAGTGCCGGCTTTAAATCTATCTCTGCCTGCATTCCGGCAACATCTTTTCCGCTAATCACGCTGCTGGCAGAAAGTACTAACGGGCCGCTGACGCCAAAATGGGTAAAAAGCATCTCCCCCTGTTCCTGAAACAGAATATCCTTTCCGCTTTTCACAGTGAGCAGGATATTTTTCAGGGAAAGCCCCTGCATCTTCATAATGTACGCTTCCTTTACACAGATTGGCACCAGAGATGGAAAGGTCTCCTGTATCGTATGGCCACATTCTCCTGCAAAGCGGTATCCGTCACCCGTTGAACCGGTAGACGGATAGGAAATCCCGCCTGTCGCTACCACTACCGCATCCGCAGACTCTGTATGGCCATTTTTAAGAACCACGCCGTTGCAGCATCCCTGTGATATACAGAGTTCTTTTACCGGCTGGTTCAGACAGACTTTTACGCCCCGCCGCTGAAGCGCCCTCTGCAATGTACGAATTACATCCGAGGATTTGTCAGATACGGGAAATACCCTGTTTCCCCGCTCTGTCTTAAGCGCCAGCCCCTCCTTTTCTAAAAAATCCATCATCCGCTCACTGTCAAAAGTGTAAAAGGCACTATATAAAAATTTCGGATTCCTCACTACATTTTTTAATAGTTCCTCTACATCACTGTGATTCGTAATGTTGCAGCGTCCCTTTCCGGTAATATAAATCTTCTTGCCAAGCTTTTCATTCTTCTCATACAAAACCACCGCATGCCCTGTGTCAGCAGCACTGATTGCTGCCATCATGCCCGCCGCCCCGCCGCCTGCTACAATAACGTTACTCATCGTTTTCAATCCTTTCCAGCCCGAAACGAATCGCTTCTTCTGCTGCCCGCACCCGAATCTGCCTCCGGTCCCCCTCAAACAGAAAACCTCTTGCCTCCGCCTTCCCTTTATAGCAGGTCCCAACATAGACTGTTCCAGCCTTTGTCCCATCCCAGGCATCTCCTGGGCCTGCATAGCCAGTTACAGAAATCGTAAGCTCAGACCCGGTTGCCTTCTGCGTTCCTGCCGCCATCTCCTTTGCAACCTCACTGCTGACTACTGTATACCTTGCAATGGTTTCTTCTGACACCCCTAAAAGCTTTTCCTTTACCCGGTTTGAGTACGTAATATAGCCTTCCTCAAAAACATTAGACGCACCGGATATATCTACAATACTTGCAGCTATCAGGCCACCGGTACAGGATTCTGCTGTAGAAACATGATACTTCTTCTGCTGCAACAGCTCCACCAGACGTTTGTTATCCATAATATAATCTCCCCGCTTTTTTAATTTGTAGGATTAAGGTGTCAAAAGGTAAATTTACATATCGGCTTCGAACAGTCCTGAGATAAAAATTATTATTCTGCTTTCTTAGTTATCTTT
>CANRVD010000029.1 GCA_947643145.1 uncultured bacterium
TTTACAGTAAAAGTGGTGTTTGTTCACAATTTATTCACTCATGCGTTTGTCCTGACAGATAGCGTCTGACAGCCATCACTACGATGTTGTATGAATAACTGCCCTTCTTGTTTGCCTAAATTTCCTATTTTAGATATGAAGTTCCTCTTCCTGAAGTATATTTATGAAATGGTGAATTGGCATATTTCCCAAATCCCCTTCCTCTCTCTTACGGACAGAAACACTGTTATTTTCCTCCTCCTTCTCACCCACCACAAGAATATAAGGGATTCTTTCCATTCTGGCATTCCTTATCTTATACCCGATTTTTTCATCCCGGCCATCCATTTCACAACGTACCCCCTCTTTCTTTAATGCTTCCTGCACCCTTTTGGCATAATCAACCGATTTATCAGAAACAGCCAGAATCTTTACCTGCACAGGCGACAGCCACAATGGAAACTTCCCAGCAAAATGCTCTATCAAAATTCCCATAAATCGTTCCACAGAACCAAAAACTACCCGGTGTATCATAATCGGACGATGCTTTTCTCCATCTTTCCCAATATACTCCGCTTCAAAACGCTGCGGTAGTTGAAAATCCAACTGAATCGTTCCGCACTGCCACGTCCTTCCAATGGAATCCTCTAAATGAAAATCAATCTTAGGACCATAAAAAGCTCCATCCCCTTCATTGATTACATATTCCAAATCCAGAGAGTCCAACGCATTTTTTAAACTGTTTGTTGCCATCTCCCAATCCTCGTCGCTTCCAATAGAGTTTTCCGGTCTTGTCGATAATTCTACATGATATTTAAAACCAAATTTTAAATACACCTCATCTATCAGGCGTACCACTTTGATAATCTCATCCTGTATCTGCTCCTTTGTCATAAAGATATGGGCATCATCCTGTGTACAGCAGCGGACACGCATCAGCCCATGCAGGGTACCGGATTTTTCATTTCTGTGAATCAGTCCCAACTCCCCAACACGCATCGGCAAATCGCGGTAAGAGTGCGGCTCCTGCTTATACACCAGCATACCTCCCGGACAATTCATCGGCTTAATTGCAAAATCCGTATCATCAATAACTGTCACATACATATTCTCCCGGTAATGCTCCCAATGGCCGGACGTCTCCCATAATTGCCTGTTTAACATGATTGGCGTAGAAATTTCCACATAACCTTCTCTTGTATGAATTTTTCTCCAATAATCAATCAGTAAATTCTTTAAAATCATTCCTTTTGGAAGAAAGAACGGAAAGCCCGGCCCTTCCTCTAACAGGGTAAATAGCCCTAATTCACGTCCTAATTTTCTATGGTCTCTTTTCTTTGCCTCCTCTATTTGTTTTAAATAGGCATCTAACATCTCACTATTTGGAAACGACGTTCCATAAATACGTGTCAGCATTTTATTTTTTTCATCTCCGCGCCAGTACGCCCCTGCAACAGATAGCAGTTTAAATGCCTTTACCGCACTTGTATACGCCAAATGCGGCCCTGCACATAACTCGACATATTCTCCCTGCTTATAAAAACTTAACTCCTCACTTTCAGGAAGCTCCTGAATCAACTCTGTTTTAAAGGGTTCTCCCTTCTCTTCCATCATAGCAAGAGCATCCTCCCGGCTCATTGTGAAATGCCTTAATTGCAGATTTTCCTTAACAATCTGTTTCATTTCCCTTTCAATCTCTTCAAATCTGTCCGCCGAAAATTCAAAATTAAATTCAAAGTCATAATAGAACCCCTCTTTAATTGCAGGCCCGATTGCGCATTTCGTATCAGGATATAACCTTTTAACTGCCTGTGCTAAAATATGTGCTGTTGTATGATGAAAAGCCGCCTTGCCTGCCTCATCATCAAATGTTACTTCCCGGATGGAACCATCCTTCATTTTAATCTTCATAATCCTTTACCTCCAATTATTTTATTAGCATAACGAAAAAGCACCCTAAAGACACTATTTGCATCTTTAAGGGTGCTTGACTGCACGGTTCCACCTTAATTTTTATCTTCAGATTCTAACAAATCCTAACCTTTAACGCAGGTATACGTCAATACTTACATCTACTTTGGGTATTGCAGCTGTAGTACAGCAAAAATGGATGTCATCAAATTCGCTATACTGGAATGGTTTTCATATACCGTAAACATAAACATCTTCCACCAACTGATGCTCTCTCTGGATGCCACCAATATACTACTCGTTTCCGTCATCGCTTTTCCTTATGCTAATTTTGTTAAGGATTATAACACTGTAAAACTATCCTGTCAATTGGATTTTTGTGGATTCATAATAATCAATACCACCAAATCCGCGACAGCATCCACAATAAGGGAAATAGCAACAAACGTCCAAAGGAATGCTGTCGTTCCAAAAGGATTCGCTAAAATCACTACTGCAAAAACCAGAGATAGTACCGCACCAATCGCTGCAAGATACCAGTGCTCTGTTTTCATCCGAAGCATGTCAACAGTCCACTGAATGCGTACAATCCCTGTAATCAGAATGACAACACCGTACAATATTGTCATCACCGGAAAAGTGACAATAAACCATTTAGAACGCAAAAGGCAAAACAACCCGCCTAAAACAATGCAAAGCCCTTTCGCAAGTCCCTGCTCCCTAAATGCTATCTCTGGCAAAAGGCGAAAATAACGGTATATCTCTAAGACACCAATTACCATCAAAAGAACGCCTACTGTTTTGATAATAGCTGTTGTAAAGCCTATCGGATTAATCAAAAGAAGAATCCCCACCAACACCTCACAAATGCATAACAGCACTTTACCAAAAACAGGATTTAATTTATCCATGCAATTTCACTCCTTTTCATACTGACCTACTGTTCCTTAACTGCCCTACTGCTTTCAGCAGCATCACCACAAAAAAGCCAGCCTCTTTCCTGTATTATACATCGAACAAACTACTACAAAAAATAATATCATACTTCTCCAATAAATGATAGACTTAAAAAAGCCTTGCTAGATGATTCTTCCTCTTTCTTGATGATACTATTGTTGTTCAAATTGACGAAGCCGATGTATAACTTTACCTTTTGGCACCCTAAGCCTATAGCCCGAAAAGGGGAATGCAATGGCATTCCCCTGACGAATCTGTTGGTCTTTTATTAGTAACTCATCTTGTAAAACTTACGCAATACTATTATTTCTTCTTATTGATTATTTTTTTATAACTGGCCGCTTTTTTCTTAGATGCTTTTATCCGCAGCTTTTGTTAACACCGGAAAAAGCCTTTTTCCCTGTTTTTTTCAGCGTCAGGCTGTCTGACTTTATTATCAGCAGTTCCAAGGAATGCACTTTCTCCTTCCTTTAAAGTATATTCTGTTTTATCGAGCTTTAATTCCGTACAAGGTACATCCGCCTGCTGTGCAGTAACCTTTACCATAATTTCAAGGGAAGCAGAACCACTTTGCGAAAAAGCTGTAATCTTTGTCTGCCCAATTCCCGTTGCTTTTATTTTCCCATATGCTACTGTTGGGTCATCTGTCTTCCAAAGCACAATATCATTTGTATCCGCAGGTAATGCCGTCACTGCAAGATTCTTTGTCTCATTTACGGTTAACTGCAGCTCCTTTTCCGCTGTCTCCAGACTGATTATTTTCTTTACTTCGGGATTTTTTGAAATCTGAATCCCTGCTATCTGTCTGCTCTTTTTAAAAAGGAAACTGGTGTAACAATTCATTCCTTTATACAGAATAAACGTCTGGAAACAGCCTTTAATATGCTTAAAACTTCAAACTATTCCTGCTCTGAAATTGCTGCTACACTCCGTTTTTCTTCCCAAAGCCACTTTATCCGGGTTTTCCGCCAAAAATACGGTATCACACCTGGTCAGATAGCCCGCCGTACCCCTGAAAAAGGAATACATCATTCAGACACCCAAATCCATTGACTTGCCCGGCACTGACGCAGAATCAGCAATCTTAAAGCCCTTGGCATATGGATTCTCTTCGTTATACTTTATCTGCGTCGTTGTCTCTCCGCCTGACACGTATGTCCTGCCGCACTCCGGGCAGGACGCAGTCTTAATGCGCACACTTGCCTGAATGACCTCACCGCCATTTTTTTCCGCCTTGGCATAAGCATTGCTGACATGCTCCTGCTCATGGGACATAACTGCAGTTGCGGATGCCTGCGGAGAGATATGGGACGGCGCTTTAAAGGATACCATCTCATCGGAACCATCCTGATATTTACGGTTCTTACAGGTCTCACATTCTATCTTGCCTTCACGCGTCATTTTCTGAATCTCTGATCTGTCATATCCTTCGCTTTTTGCCTGATAGACAGTCTGGACAGACGAATCCGCTTCTATTCCTCTCATCATGGCTAACACCTCCTTTCTATACTATCCATCTATCTAAAACTGTTTCTTGCCCCGCGTCCAAAACCGCCCCTGCTGCTTCCATTTGATACAGCTACAGAATCCATTGTAATTTCTTCTTCCTGTCCGTCTACGCTTACCACGCAGGTTTTTCCCTGCTCCAGCTCAGGACAGCTAAATACAATAGAGGAACCCGCTTTTTCAGCAGTATACTGATACAGTTTCTTTCCACTGCTATCCTTGATTACAATCTTGCTTCCTTTTTCAAAGGATGTACTAAAATTATGCAGGAAGGAACACTGCTTTGATTCCTCAGTAAAACCTTCCGCCATTCCAGCGCTTCCCAATGCTATAATGGTTCCGCCACTGATGGTACAGCTTCCTCCATTTTCAGAGCCTGCATCAAGGGCACCGTTTCCACTGTTTTCCGGACCGTTGACCACAATATTTCCTCCCGCTATCGAAAAGTTTCCGTTAGAATCCAGTCCATCCCCATCCGCATTTACAACAAGATTTCCACCTAATATTTCAAGGTTTGGTATCTCTTCTGTTTTCTTTGCAGAACCACCGCCCATGCTGCTTTGTCCGCCATATGCATTGATTCCGTCATCTGTTGCAGTAATTTCAATATCCGCTTTATCAATCGTAATCTGGTTGCCTTCCAAACCTTCATAAGACTTTGTAACTTTAATTGTTCCACCACTGATAGAAAGCTCTTCATCTGCATGAATTCCATCATCACCGGAAGAAATCGAAAAATCGCCTGCCATAATGGAAATGTCTCCATTGGAATGAAAGGCATCATCATATGTATCTATTGAAAATGTCCCACCGGAAACTACCAAATTTTTGCCGCCTTTAAAACCTTTTCGGCTCTCTTCTGATGTTTCTGACATATCCCAGTTTGTTTCCTCTGATTCTGTTGGCGGTTCTTCCGAGTCAGAACCGGAAGGCGCTTTCTTAAAATCCGAATCAGAAGGTGCTCTGTCCATGTCAGGCTTCTCTCCCTGTCTGCCTTCTCCACCTCCAAAATTTCTGCCGCCCATGCCAAAATGCTCCATTCCCTTTTCTTTTGAATACGCATTATTGGCGCTGCCGCCTCCTGTTACCACTTCGAAGTTTCCACCGGATATCTGCAAAGTGTTTTCTGACTGAATGGCATCCTGACTACTCTTAATGTTAAAGTCGCCATCCGTAATAAAAATATTTCCATATTCTCCTCCAGCCGTATTATCCGACTTCATACCATCTCCACCGGACAAAATGGAAATAGTCCCTCCTGCAGCCTCCACAGAATCCTTCCCCTTCACCGCATGGTTGCAGGCTTCTATTGTAAGCACTCCATTATGGAGCAACAGATTTCCCTTCGCCTGAATTCCATTATTAAGGTATCCCAAAATCTTACAGGAACCTTCTCCCGTAACAGATAAATCACCATGCGAATAGATTGCTGCCCCCTTGGCGTCCTCATTGGCTTCTGCTTCTGTTACATCTATTTCTTTTCCACTTTGGAACGTGTTTTCTGAATCTTTTTCAAACTGTATGGACAAATGACCTACACTGTCTGCCTGAATGACTGACTCAGTGGAATTTGTAAGCTCTACATCCTGCATTAACAGTATAACCGTATCCTTTTCTTCGGCATCAATCAAAATCTGCCCCTCTTCCAGTGTTCCACTTACCAGATATGTTCCGCCTTTTGTAATCGTCACCTTCCGCCCATCCGCCTGTGCGCCAGTTCCCATAATTTCACTGCCTTGCTGCTTCAGGACAATTTTGGTCTGATTGTCCTTATCGGCTTTTGGAACACTCATTACACTTCGCGCTACCGCCGGAGTCAGGTTTTGCGTATCCCTTCCCAAATAACGGAATCTCACCCCGCTAAAAATCAGCACAATGAGAACAATTCCCGCTGCTGCAGCATATGATTTCTTTATTCTCTTCACAATCAGCCCTCCTGTCATTTCTTTTATTTAGATTCTATTTGCTAATTGTGTTGGCTTTGTGAATAAGGTTTGAAGTTTCTTTAACGCATGAAAAAAGCATATGAAAAGAAACTAAATCAACCCCTTTCTTATGTTACTCGCTTTCTTTCATTTTACGGCGTATCTTTTTCTGCATATGGTTTCGGTTTACTGACAGCACCATTCCCATTTCTAAAAGCGTGAAAAACACTGCAGTACCTCCATAACTGATAAATGGTAACGCCACACCTGTATTCGGAATTATCATAAGGACAACGGAAATATTAATAATTGTCTGCAAAGCAATATGTAATGTAATTCCCATTGACAAAACGGTTCCAAATATATTCTCCCCATGAAGTGATACCTTGGTCAAAAGATAAATAAAATACACAAAGAGGACAATTAAAAGAATAGCGCCAACTGCCCCCAGCTCTTCACATACAACCGAAAATATCATATCATTATGTGCCTCAGGTATTTTCTCAAGCTTCTGGATTCCCCTGCCAAAGCCCCTGCCTTTCAGTCCCCCGGAAGCAACGGCATACAATGCCTGTAAGGGCTGCAACGCCTTTGAATCTGCATACTGTTCTGGCGCAAGCCATGCCGCAAATCTTCCAATTCGAAAAGACATGTTGTCTAATTCTGTCGGAGATGGCAGATTCGTCTTTAAATACCATATGCCCAGTGTCACTACACCTGCCGCACCGGCTACCACTCCGGCATGAAGTTTCCAGTTCGGTGCCATAATAAAGGTCAGGGCAAAAGTGATTCCCAGAATAATAATTGCAGTTGACAGGTTTTCACTTATCTTATAAATCAATAACGCTGGAACAGCGCCCAAAATCCATGCTACAAAAATAACCCGGATGTACTTCATTCTTTTATAATACTTGCTGAAAAAATATGCCATGCCAATTATCAGGCTGATTTTTACAGGCTCTGCTACCTGCAAAGTAACTGAACCAATCTTAATCCAGCGCACTGCCTCATGCGACTCCTTTGCTAATGGTGTCAGAAGTAAAAAAATAGAGCATATCCCTAAAATATATAAAATAACAGCAAATTTTCTGAATATATTATAGTTCATTTTCCAAATAAGAAACATCCCTATAAAACCAAGCACTACAAAAACCGCCTGTCTCTTTACTAAATACATATCGTCATAATTGTATTCTGATTTTATACTGCATAAAAAACCGGAGGCACTGTAAATCATAAGCAGTCCAAACGCATTAAGCAGCACAAGACATATAATAATCTTGTAGTCTGTTCGTTCCATTTGGTTTATAAAAGCCCTTACCGACCTCTTCATCCGTTCACCTCACTCTACAAATCTCCTAGTACAACGAAAATTAAGTTTTGGATAGTCTGACGCAGAATATTTTTCTGAGAGTGCTTCTTCACAAACGCAGTTCTACGCTCCGCTTCGGTCCTTGCTAAACAAGTGCCACTGGCACTTAGCAACGTAGCGGTGGCTACGTCGAGGCTTGGGGAGTAGTGCTATCAGGAAAATAAGCAAGTCAAACTGCCAATTACTTAATATTCGTTGTACTAGTATGATTCACTTTAATTGCCACTATGTTTCACGTAGGATAAGTAAAGTGAGTCATACCAGATAAGATAATACTGTTTTCAAAAGCCGGATTAATTCCTCCGTATCCTCTCTTCCGAGCATTTTTAACATTCCCTGATATTTTCTGTGTATCTGTTTCCTCTTTTCCACTGCTTCCGCTTTTCCCTCTTCCGTGATACACACATTTACCCTGCGCTTATCCTCCTCATCCTTGTGACGCACTATAAATCCTTTGCTTTCCAGGCTGTTTAATATATCTGTCATCCTGCCGGGCACAACCTGAAGCTGTTCTGTCAATACGCCAGCGTTCACTTTATCCTCTACAAACAGCAGATAACGCAATACCCCATATTCACCGCGTACACTATCCTGTACCATACGATTCGTTTTACGGTTTAAAAGCTCTGCCAAAAGATTATACAATTCTTCACCCAGATTATCTTCCTGCCCTTCAAAAGCCTCCTTGATACTGTCATAATGCAAAAAGATTCCCTGCGCCGCAAATTCCTTAATCTGCTCCAGACTGGCAAGCATAAAGCCATCTGTTTCCTCTTCCTGTAATTTAATATCTTCTTCCTGAAAATCCATCAAAAAACGATAGATATCTACAAAATAATTTTCTCCCGGATTTTCCCTGTGATACGAAAATAGAAAGTCACCTTCTGCTTTTGAAACATCCAGTCCCGTCTCTTCTCTGATTTCCCTGACAACCGCATCCTGCGAGCTCTCTCCTGCAACTACGGCTCCACCGGAAACCTCCCACCAGCCCGGTGCCCATGCCTTATTCTCCGCACGCCTTGTAATCAGATATTTGCCATCCGGACGCACAATGACTCCTAATACATGTAGATGATATTCTCCTTCCTTCAGGCATTTTTCACCTCTTCTCATCCTTCGTCCGGTAGGCTTCTTGTCTTTATCATAAATATCCCATAGCTCCATACTTATGCCCCGCCTTTCAAATTTCCAAACATACCAGCTTTGCTGGCACAAACAGGGGGGAAGAATGCTGCTTCGCAGCAAGCCCGTTTTGCGGGCATTTCTTCCTGTGTAAATGGTTTTTTCATTCACACTTTCCTCATTCTGCAAATTACTTTATGCTAAGTAAGCCTCTGTTTCTTATGCGCTGCCTTATCTGCATACATCAAATGGTCTGCCTTCTGCAATAATGCCTCAATATCCATCTTCTCTACAATCTGCTGTGACACCATTCCTACACTGGCAGTAATCGAATACGGCTTTGAACTGACACCGCTAATCCCAGCAACCTTCTCCATCAACTGCTTTGAAAATTTTTCTGCAGTATACTTTCCCTGTTCTTCTGCTATAATCCCACAGGTAAACTCATCGCCACCAAAGCGTGCATATATGGCTTCCTTTCCGCTTGTCATTGCGATTGCCTTAGAAAGCGTTGTAATCGCAAAATCACCTTCGCTGTGTCCAAAATTATCATTGATATATTTTAAACCATCCATATCAATAGAAAAAAGATACAGATATTTACCGATATTTTCATGGTTGTCTAACAGTTCTTCCATTTTCTGCGAAAATCCTCTTCGGTTATAGACATTTGTCATAGGATCTAATATGTAAAGTTTTGAAATCTGGTTATACGCTCTGGATAGATTTTCATTCATCCTTTTCATCTGAAAATTGTGAAGAACCGTATCAATCGAAAAGGTTAAAAACATGGCAAACTCATTACAACGCTGCAACCGTCTGTCATTTAAATCCTGCATTCCTTCAACCGTATAGCCGTAAACTTTCTTTCCTGAATTGAGCAGACGCACCACTAATGTATCAATATCACCGTCTTTTTTCAAAATTTTGCCCAGTCCCGGCATAAATTCTGATACAGTAAATGTCTCTCCCGGATCTTTAAACTCTTCTTTATATTCCCATAAAATAGTAGTCATCTCTGTACAATCATCTGTCAGCTCATGGGAATGGATTAAATCTGACTTCAGGCAGGCAAAACGAAATGTATCGCTCCAAAGATTAATGTATTCCGGTATCCGTTTTGCAATATCCATAATATTATTCGTATCCAATACAGAATTTACCATATTATTCATCGCAATATTATGCCATGCACAATCCCCTACATCCATTGCCAGGGAAGATATCACCGTATTAATATCCGTTACCATCTTCTTTTGACAGCCACAGGACTCACTATTATTCAGAGTAAATTTAACAGCATAATCACACGGATTTACAGCATTTTGTTTCCGCGCGCTCCTGATTTCCTGCAAAATAAATGCCACTGCACTATCATAATCCGGTTTGCAGGTGGAAATCTTTGGAAAATGGTATTCGCTATCCTTCGTACCATCAAATCCAGTTACAATAACATCCTCTGGAACCTGATATCCCTTTTCATGAAGCACAGAGCACACTGTAACTGCCATAGAATCATTTGCACAGACTATCGCCTCTGGAAATGCAGATGTATCATCAAAAAATTTCTTTACTGCCTTTCTCGTTGGTCTATCCCAAAAATCACCATAAGCCAGCCTGCTTTCTTCAAAAGGAATCCCGTTATCCTGTAAAACCTTCTTATATACAGCAATTCTCTCATCTGAAAGCTCATTGTCCCTAAATCCTGCAATCATATTGACCCTCTGGCATCCATGCCCCTCAACAATATGGCGCACTATTAATTCAAACCCATCATGATAATCAAGCGTAAGGTTATAGCATCCCTTTACGACTCCTCCAACAGAAAACACCGGTATATTCCTGCTCCTGCCAATATCCACTATTTTCTTTACAAGCTTGGGATTTTTTAACGTCTCCGATAAAATAATCAAACCGCTGAAATCAATATATTTCGTCAGCTCAAAAAGCTGCTCCTCCCCAATTGTCTCATCGCTTTCCTCTCCTGAATAGGCATACGAAGAAAAGGCAATCGTATAGTAATCATTCTCAACCCCGGACTTACGCAATGCATTAATAAACTGCATGGGAATCTGGTTAAAAATACGGCTTCCGCATACACCAATTACTTTTCTTTCCTGATTCATACTGCTTTCCTCCATCGCCAAAGTCCCACCCGTTCCTTTGTTATTCCTATTCACAGCCCATTCGAAACAACAAGCGTAAAACCCTCCAGCTTCGCTGCCTGTTGCTGCAAAACCAGCAGCATATGTTTTACTTATATTGTTTAGAACAGCCTACATGCCCATTATAGAAAGTAAGCTCCTCTTACGTGCAGGCAAGACGAGGTTGTTTACTTTCTATAATGAGCTGTGAATTGTAACTTTTAGTATAACATATTATTTGCTTTTTTTGTGCAGAAATAATGGCAATAGAAGCAGAAAAATCCCCCAAATACTGCATAACAGACCTGCAAACTTTCCCGGCGCCTGATAACTTATCTCAATAACATGCTCTCCCTTTTCCACCTTTGCACCTAAAAATGCTGTATTTACTTTCAATAATGGAATTTCCTTCCCATCCAGACAGATGGTAAAGTTTTCGTCATACGGGATACTACTGATAAGATAGCCGGATTCTTTCGCATTCACCTTTCCCTGTATCCTGTCACCCTTCACATCATCTGCCGCAAACTCTGCCGGGCTTTGATATAATTCCTGATTCTGCAAAGAATCCCAGTTACCGGTAAATGCCTGCACATTCCGAATCCGGTAATGACCTGCTCCAAGGCTGACAGGAATGGATTCTTCCCGTTCCTCCACAGTCGTCAAAAAGGTAAAGTCCGTATTATTGTTTGCATACTCATGGTAAACAGAAGTCAAACGGTTTGCCTGTCCCTTTACCCGTATTGTCATATCCTGCCCCGGCTTTAAATTTTCCACATCAAAGGAAAGGGCAAACAAATCATCCTGCGCAGACTGTAGTGTTCTGGTTATATTAGCCTGTACCTCTATTTCCTCTGCTGCTTCTATCTCATATCCGTAATCCGTCTTCGTTATTTTTAAATCCGCAGTTCCCTGCTCTGGCAAGTCAAAGCTGCACCCCGTCATTCCCTGATATTCTTCTGGTGCGGCATCCTGACTCACTTTTTCTGTTTCAGGAACAACCGCATTTTTCAGCAAAACTGTCTGGTTATCTGGGAAAGAATAGTTCCGGTAGGCATCCTCCCTTATCACCTGACTGGTTACATAAAAGATGGGAGCTGTCATCTCATTTTTCCATAAATCTTTCGTTTCTGTCGCTGTATATCCCGCAGTCTGTTCCTCCGTAAGAAAATATTTCACTCCCATAAACTGTAAAAAACATGGGTTATTTGTGACAGACTGCATCATATTATTGCGGAACGGCTCATTCAGGGCAAATACACTCCTGCGAAACTCCATATAATTCATGTTATAGCAGGATGAATAAAGTGAAGTAATATTTTGATGAATGTCCTCCAGACGGTTTATATTGTTGTGGTTTGTCACCCCGTCCTCATACCGTTCCATGCGGCAAAAAGAGAAATCCTGCTCCAGACAGGTCTTAATCTGACTTCCCTGCGCTTTATTTTTCTCTGTCATAGCCTGATATTCTTCTCCTGAAATCATACGCTCCATCGAGGGATTCATCCACGAGGCAAACAGAAAAAGACAGGCAACAGAAAACACAAGCATCAGATAGGTCCCTGCCTCTGTGACCTTCCACAGCTTCTCTTCCCTTGCTGTGGACTTTTCTTTCCTCCACTTTATCTGATAGATTCCCCATAACAGGTATGGGACAATAAAACAGAGCGAAAGCAGTCCAAAATCTCCCCAGACTAACGGCCTGTACTCCGCAAAGCTCTTTGAATAATCCGCCCACAAAAATGCAAGCAGCGTAATTCCCCACGGAAGAATCCTCCAAAAAGTCCAACTCTCCTGCAGGTTTTTCATGAGAAATTTCGCACACAAAAAACAGATAACCGGTATAAACGGAATAAATACCTTTCCTTTATCATAAAGACCGCCGTTTAGCAGGCTGCCAATGACAGGCACTCCCAACATAACAACCATACTGACTGGCAGTATCCGCTCCTGCCACTTTGCCACACAGAAGATTCCGCCAAAAACTGCTACTACTGCTAACACAGAAAGCCCCATGCCATATGGCGAATACAGGATTTTTAAGGGAGCAAAAGCTATGATTTCCAACGTCTTTTTGTCAGTATTTCCGCCCTGCCTGCTGGAAAAAATAGACACTGCCGTAGGAAGCAGTAAAATTCCTGAAAGCAGTACTCCATGCAGCAAATTTCCAACATAACAGATTCCTTTTTTGAATAAAGCCGCCCATGTAAAATCCACAGAACTCTCCATATACTCAGAAAGTGCATAAAGACAGAGTGCTGCCATCCCACCAATACTAAAATAGAAGCTGGTCAGAATCATACCGGTAACACCTGCTAACAGCAGACCACGCTTTCCCTTTTGCAAAAATTCATCTGTCCCAAGGAATGCCAAGCATAAAAACGGCATATAATTTACAAACATTAGCTGATTGTAAGAATGATACATGAGTGAAGCTGCCAGTGCAAAAAGAAGAGAAACCCCAAAGCAGATTCCCTTTGAAAATCTTTTGCGGTATAGGAAAAAATAAAAGAGCAAAACAGATATCGTATAGCAGACAATACTGCTTCCCATAATATAATAGTCCATCCTGATAAATGGCAGTAAAAAAGACAAGAGAACCACCGGGCTGAACAGCCCATAGTAAGATATATTATAAATATTCTGCCCACCACCGAGATTCCATGCAAAATCCGGCAACAGGCTTCCTGTCTCATAAAAACGTCTCCGAAAATAATCCGGCAGTACACTGTGTTGGTTAATCCAATCCACCTGGGCACCAAACACACCATGTCTTAAAACAAAAAACCAGCAGCAAAAAAGACAGAATCCCCCCAAAAAAAGTACTGTCTTCCAATTTTGTTTTATCATCCCCTCATTGCCTCCTATAACTATGCATTTGCCGTATCTTCTTTTTCAAGATGTTTTTGGCTTTCTTCTTTCAATATATAAATTGGGCGGTGTTTTGTTTCCAGATATGCCTTTGACAGATATCCTCCGACGATTCCCGTACAAAAGAGCTGAACTCCGCCTACAAAAAGAATCAGGCAGGCAAGAGAAGTCCAGCCTCCTACGTCATTGCCAAAGATTAATGTTCTGACTGCAATAAAAACAGTCATAATAAATGCTATGAAACAAAAAATTATCCCCATAATAGACGCAATTGACAAGGGGGATGTTGAAAATCCAATAATTCCCTCTAAAGAATACAATGCCAGTTTTTTCAAGGACCACTTTGTCTCACCAACACTTCTCTCGGCATTGTGATATTCCAACCATGCCGTCCGAAATCCTACCCACTGGAAGATTCCCTTAGAAAAACGGTTGTACTCCTGCATCTCTAAAACTGCATTTACTACATTCCTTTTCATCATGCAGTAATCTCTTGCACCTTTTACAAATTCTGTCTTGGAAATCTTATTAATAAACTTGTAAAAACAGTCTGACAGAAAAGAACGAATCAAGGGTTCTCCTTCCCTGTCTACCCTTCTTGCCGCCACGCGGTCCAAGTTCTGGCTCTGTATCATCTCATACATATCCGGCAGTAATTCTACCGGATCCTGTAAATCCACATCCATTACTACAACATAATCTCCTGTCGCATTTGATAATCCCGCATAAAGCGCAGCTTCTTTTCCAAAATTTCTGGAAAAGGACAAATACCGGCATCTACTGTCTTTTTCTGACATTTCCCGCATAATGGAGAGTGTTCCGTCGTCAGAACCATCATCCACAAAAATCAATTCATACTCTACTTCATTCATCTTATCCATGACCGGCTTCATCGCCTCATAATAAATTGGAATCGCTTCCTCTTCATTCAGACATGGAATTATAACTGAAATCTTATCCATCTTCCTCTTCCCCTTCTTTTCTTCCTCATTATTATTACTTCAGCTAATACATCTCACAATTTTGCTCGCCTAAATTTTCAAGTTCATTCTGCTGTTTTTGTCAAGTCCTGTCAGTATCTTCTTTGTTCAGACCTGTCTGCCAGCGGTACATATCTGCTAAAGTTACGGAATCAATCACACCGTTTATGGCATCGTTTATTTTCTTATACAGAATGACGCTTACACAGCCCTCCTGCTTATCGCATTGGTTTTCATCATATTCCAGACAGGGAACAGGAGCCATATTGCCCTCCGCCAGACGCAATATCTCACCTACGGTGTATTCCTCAGGCCTTCTAACCAAAAGATAGCCGCCCTGCGAACCCCGCACGCTCCTTATCAGTCCTGCCTTATTGAGTAATGCTACAATCTGCTCCAAATATTTATCTGAAATTTCCTGCCTCGCGGCAATCTCTTTTAACTTTACAGGTTCCCCATTTCCGTGTGTCACCAAATCAAGCATCAGGTTCAGAGCATAACGTCCCTTTGTTGTAATCTTCACTCAATCTCCCCTTTCAAACAGAAACCTGCAAAGCTCCAGTTCTTCTCTGGTATCCCGGCTGTTAAAAAATCCCACCGTCCCTCTGTCTTCGGAATCAGACAAAAGCCCTGCCTCTTCCAGCCGCCTTTTCATCTCCCTTGCAGTTCCATTTCCGCCATCAAATATTGCCACCTCTGCCCCTGCCACTTTAGAAATCATCTTCCTTGCAAAAGGATAATGCGTACAGCCAAGAACTATCGCATCTATCTTCTCTTCCCTAAAATCCCATAAAAGCTCTGTCAGATATTTTTGTAAATCATCACCATCTAAATCACCACGCTCTACAAATTCCATCAACCCCGGGCAGGGCAGGGGAACAATCTGTGCCTGGGATTCATACCGGCTCATCAGCTTTTGGAATTTCTCCTGACGCAGCGTCATAGGCGTTGCCATTACAACAACTTTCCCACCGGGATTATGTAGCACAGCAGGCTTAATGGCAGGCTCTATTCCCACCAAAGGCAAGTCGGGATACTTTTGGCGGAGAACTGCTACAGCCGCACTCGTTGCCGTATTACAGGCAACTACTATTGATTTCGCCCCTTTTCCCAAAAGCTTTTCCACATTCTGAATGGTAAGCTTCCGAACCTCCTCAAGAGATTTTGTTCCGTATGGTGCATATTTGGAATCCCCAAGATATAGATAATTTTCATTTGGCATAAGCTTGACCAGCTCCCGTAATACACTAATCCCGCCTACGCCAGAATCAAACACACCAATCGGTTCCCTGTTCTCCATTCCTATGCCCCGCCTTTCAAACTTCCAGTCATGCCGGCTTTGCAAAGCCAAACTTTGTTTGGCTTACACAAAACAATCTAAGAAGAACGCAAAACCAGCGTTCTTCTTAGAAATGACTTAGATTTTCTTTGGCACATTTTTTTGTGCCTTAGGATATCTTCATTTCTTTCACACTTTAGTCTCTGTCAATAATCTCTTTATAAAATTCTGAATAGTCCTTACGCCCTTCTTTCATTGCGGCAATCGCAGCACGGGGATGCTGGTTCAAATGCCCGGTCAGAAGGTAAGGAATTGAATATCCCCACTCTACCCCGGATTCCTGCAAAGGAACAATCTGCTGCTCCACAAACTTAATAATCGGAAACAGCTTATATTTCGGATTCTTTAAAAAACCAAGTAAAAGCTCCATCGCACAGTTTCCTGCACCGCGCCCCATCCCACTCATCGTGGCATCCAGATACGATACTCCCTGTGCACAGGACTCAATAGTATTTGCAAATGCAAGCTGCTGGTTATTATGCGCATGCATTCCGATATATTTTCCATATTTCTCACCAATCTCCATATACTGGTCAGCAATTTTACGAATCTGCTCTGGGAAAATCGAACCAAAACTGTCAACGATATAAATGCCGTCAACACAGCTTTTTCCTAACATTTCTAAAGCCATTGCAATATCAGACTCCTTGGCATTTGACAGCGCCATAATATTACAGGTTGTCTCATATCCCTTGCGGTTCGCATCCTCAATCATATCAATCGCAGCCGGCATTGTATTGACATAGGTTGCCACACGTACCAAATCAACCGGGCTGTCGCTGCGGTCATGGATATCTTCTCTATAGTTGCATCTTCCCACATCTGCCATAATGGAAATCTTCAAATCTGTATTATTATCACCAACAATCTCACGAATATCATCATCTGTTGAAAATTTCCACTTACCAAACTTATCTGCATCAAACATTTCCTTGTCTGCACGATAACCAAATTCCATATAATCCACACCTGCTTTTACATTGGCGCGGTACAATGCCTTCGTAAAATCATCTGTAAAAAAGAAGTCATTTACAAGACCCCCATCACGAATCGTCGCATCCAGCACTTTAATATCCGGCCGGAATGATAATAAATCTCCTCTTTGTGCCATTTCTCTCCTCATTTCCGCAAAATGTACTTTGTTCACTTTTGCTCTGTTCTTATGCAGTAACCATTGTACTAAACCCGCCTTCAGATTGCAAGAGTCTGAAACACTTTCATGTATAAAAGAAGCCTGCATCCCAAAGGACGCAGGCTCCGAATAATCAATAAACCCAAAATGCCGGTTCCTGAATTTTGAGTCCTAGCATCTGCTAGGTGGGCAACCGCACTCACAATTCTGCCTTCCGCTGAACTTGGCGGCCTGACATCCATGCAAAGATATAGGAATCCCAGTTCAAAAGTGTAGGTTCAAAATATCAGGAATATCGAACACCCCAGGAATATTAACACAAAATGAATTTCATCTTCTACAAGAATCTTCTTTTCTCGACCTTGCAAAATTGTTATACAATAAGTATATACACTTTTGATAAAAAATACAACCATAAAAATTGAAAAATCTTTCCAAAAAAATCGAAAGGTATCTATTCACAACTCTTTATGCAAAATCCTCTATACAGGTACATTCCTCGAAGGAAAAGAAAAATGTAGTTCCCGCACCGGCTTCGCTCTCCACTCTGATATCTCCATCATGGCGCAGTGCAATCTGTTTTGCTATCATCAGACCCAGTCCTGTTCCTTTGTCATTCTGCCTCATTTTAGACGTGTAGAATTTTTCAAAAATATATGGAAGCTGCTCTTTTGCAATTCCCACACCATAATCCCTGATTTCTATTGTATAGCGGCTATCCTCCTTTGCAATTGTGATATCAATCTGACCTTTTTCATATGAAAATTTCACTGCATTGTCCACAATAACCATAAACATCTGGCGCAGCCTTCCATAGTCTCCCATGACCAGACAGGGGTCTTCCTCCGGTGACTGTAGTTTTAAAGTAATCTCTTTTTCCTTCCCAATCATCCGACCGCTCCGCATAATATCTCCAAACACCTGCTGTAAGCTGACAGGCTCTTTTTCAATTTGAAAATCAGGGTTTTGCATTTTTGATAAAATAAACAAATCCCCAACAAGCCGCTCCATGCCACGGCATTCTGAAAGCATACGGTGGTACAGCTCATCAATCTGCTCCTGACTGTCATAGATTCCATCTGCCAACGTCTCTGTATATCCCCTCAAAACTGTAATCGGCGTCCGAAGCTCATGCGATACATTCGCAAAAAAGTCCCTCCTGACCTGCTCCATCTCCTCTCGCTGCTGCTCTGCCTTGCGCAGCTCCCCGGAAAGATAATTCAAAGACTTCTCTAAAATGCCAATTTGGGAATACGGCCTTTTCACCTCTATTTTAGAATAATCACCGCTTGCCAAAGTTCCAATACGCTTCCCCAGCTTTTCCAGCGGTTTTGATAAATAGCGTGAAAAAACTGCCGCTACCAGATAAGCGACAATGACCGCAATAAATACACTGAGTGTAATCAGAGAACTCCCTTCACGCAGTCCCATTGTCTGCCGGTCAATCATAGACACCATAATAACCGCACCAACAACTTCCTTGGTCTTTTGTTCTTTGATTGGAAGTGTTACACAAAGCGTAGTCATGCCATACACCTTATCATAACTGGAATGGGAAGCCACCTTCCCTTTGAATGCCTTTTCCAGTGTTACAAGCATATCCTTTGACAGAGTCGTATGATCCACTTCCGAATTGATATACTCTTCACCCAAGGGATGATTTGCTTCCTCATTACTGACAATCCAGACATCGGTATTTTCCGCCTGTTCTATCTCGTCTATATAGGTACAATATTTTTCAAATCCTGCCTGTTTCTGCCTTTCAGAAAAATCGACCGTATGTCTGGCGATGATTTTTCCCTGCCTTGTCAGGAGCTTCGTATAGGAGCGGATATAATTCTTTTGGTACAGGGACATAAAAATCAAACCAATCAGCACTCCCGTAAGTGCCAGCACAAAAGCAAACGATGTATAAATCCTGAGCACCACATCATTTCTCTGGATAAAGCGCCACAAAACAATCCGCCCTTTTCTTTTCTTCTTCTGGACACGAACCATAATCAGATATCATCCTCACTAATCTCAAACTTATATCCTACACCCCAAATGGTCTTAATGCTCCAAGTAGGATGATTTACGGTATCTAACTTCGCACGCAGACGCTTAATATGGGAATCCACCGTTCGGCTGTCACCATAATAATCATACCCCCACAGGCTGTCCAAAAGATTATCTCTGGTAAATACCTTATTAGGATTGCTTGCAAGCGTCCACATCGTCTCTATTTCTTTCTTTGTCAAAGGAATTCTCTGACCATCTACCATAAAAGAATACTCTTCCAAATTAACTATCAGATTTCCAACCCGCAGGACATTTGCAGTATCCTTTGTTTCCTCCGGCTTCTGCAAACGACGGAGAACGGCACGCAGACGCGCCATTACCTCGCTCGGGCTGAAAGGCTTTACAATATAATCGTCCGCTCCAATATCCAGTCCCATAATCTTGTCAAAATCTTCCCCACGTGCTGTAATTAAAATAATCGGAACACTGGAACGCTTCCTAATCTCCTTACAAACTTCATATCCATCCTTCAACGGCATCATAACATCCAAAAGAATCGCAACTGGCGCAAAATCTTCAAACATATGCTCTGCCTCAATGCCATTTTTGGCTACAAGTGGCTCATAGCCTTCCTTTCGCACATAAACTGCCAGAATATCCGTTATGTCCTTATTGTCATCTGCAATCAATACATATTTCATAATGTGTACCTAACCCTTTCCTATCCTACTCTAAGATAGTGTACTTAATTTTCTAATATAGATTATCACTAAAATATGTCAAAAAAAAGTATATTTGACACTATTCTGCCATTTCCACACAATATACTCTAAAGCATACCATAAATAACTAGTATACTTATGGCAGCATGGTCTCATGCATATCAAAATGTCTGCGGATATGGATTTTAATGGAAGCTTTTCCTGATTACCACAGACGGAATGGAGTTTTTATGAAAAACATTCATAAAATCCTCTTTTTGACGGCGGCTTTATCCTGCCTTACTATTTTGCCGGGCACGAAAAGCAGTGCTCAGGATTTCCTGCTTCAGGAATTTAATGAACAGAACTCCGACCTAGCAGATACTACGATACCGGATTCTGAATTTATGCTAAGTCCTTTTGCATCTTCTTTAAAAGGCAGTGAGTTTAATGAAAATGTTTCTTTAAAGTATAATAAAGAAATTTTACAGGGTGACTCTCACATTTTAGAGATTCAGGATTTGGAAAAAAACTGCGATGTTTCCTTTAAAAGCTCGGATACCGATGTCCTTACAGTGGAACAGCTTTCTAATACATCCTGTTCATACACCGGAGTAGGTTATGGCAATGCTAAAATCACTGTAACTATTACAAAAACAACGGCATTCTTCTTTAAAGACAGGAAAACAATTAACGCAAATATTCACGTAACACCAAAGGCTGTAAGTATTGTGTTCCGCCGGGGTACGAAAAAAATCGCCCTCGGCACTAAGAACAAAAAGCTTCCGTTCACAATACGGCCAAGTATCTCTAAAGAAGTTCCAGCCTTCAAGTCTCTTAACAAAAAAATCGTTTCCATCAATAAAAAGGGAAAGATTACAGCTAAGAAACTTGGAACAACGTATATCACCGCAACCCTTCTAAATGGAAAATCTGCCAAATGCAAGGTTATCGTATTGGACGAGGTACAGGATGACGACGAGGAAGAAGAGGATTAAAACCCAAAACAGGATAATTACCACAAAGTATTTGTCGTAATTATCCTGTTTTTTTATTGTGCCCTAAAGCCTTTTATAATCGTTCCTCCGCCAAGCACCATGTTATCCTTGTAAAATACTACAGCCTGTCCGGGCGTTACCGCACGAACCTGCTTATCAAATACAATTCGGATAGCCTCTTTTGAAACCTCTTTAACCGTACACATCTGTCCTTTATCAGAATAACGGATTTTTGCCATCATGCGCTGGCCTGCTGCAAATTCCTCCACAGCCATACACTGCACGTCCTTTGCCGTCAACCCGTCTGCGAAAACCTCCTCGCTTTCACCAATGACAACTTCATTGGTTTCTGGACGGATTTCCGTAACAAATACCGGATGACCAAATGCAAGATCCAGTCCCTTTCTCTGCCCGATTGTATAATGGGTAATTCCTTTGTGTATACCAAGGATTCTGCCAGATGTATCAACAAAATTTCCCGGTTCTGATTTCTGTCCTGTTTCTTTTTCCAAAAAAATTTTATAGTCATTATCCGGCACAAAACAAATTTCCTGACTGTCCGGCTTATCTGCCACCAAAAGCTTCTGTTCCTGCGCAATAGAACGAATCTGCGGCTTTTCATAAGCACCTAAAGGCATCAGGGTATGCTTAAGTTGCTCCTGTGTCAGATTATACAAAGCATAGCTCTGGTCTTTTTGCAGAAAATCAGAACGTATAATCGTATATCTCCCTTTCGGAAGTTTTTTTACACTTGCATAATGTCCGGTAGCGATATAGTCTGCCCCTATCTCTAAACTCCGCTTCAAAAGCGCTTCCCATTTGACATAACGGTTGCAGGCAATACACGGATTCGGTGTTCTGCCCATCTGATATTCCTTTACAAAATAATCAATTACCTTTTCCTGAAAGATATCACGGAAATTCATGACATAATGGGGAATATCCAAAACTGCCGCAACTCTTCTGGCATCCTCAACGGCACTCAGCCCGCAGCAGCCACCTTCCTGCTCCTGAATCAAAGCAGCTTCTTTTTGCCAGATTTCCATCGTTACACCAATGACATCATATCCCTGCTCTTTTAATAAGAAAGCAGCTACTGAAGAATCAACTCCACCGGACATGCCGACAACTACTTTTTTACTCATCGCCAATATCCGCTTTTGGAGGTTCTAACCCTTCAATTTCTATATTATGCTTCTGCGCATAATCCCAAAGTGCTGCATGAATTGCCTCTTCTGCAAGCAGAGAGCAGTGAACCTTAACTGGCGGAAGTCCGTCTAATGCCTCCATAACAGCCTTGTTTGTTACCTTTAATGCCTCATAAATTGTCTTACCCATAACAAGTTCTGTTGCCATGCTGCTGGTTGCCACGGCGGCACCGCAGCCAAAGGTCTTAAACTTACAATCCTTAATTACTTTTGTTTCTTCATCCACATCCAGATAGATGCGCATGATATCTCCACATTTTGCATTTCCTACAGTTCCCACCCCGCTGGCATCTTCAATTTCGCCAACATTACGTGGATTGGTAAAATGGTCCATAACTTTTTCACTATACATATCATACCTCTTTCTACACTGTACAAGTCACATTATTTATACCGGATTTTCTTTTACAAAGTCCTCATACAATGGCGACATACTGCGAAGCCGCTCAATGATTACTTTGAGATTATCCACTACATAGTCCATATCTTCCTTTGTTGTCTCCTCTGACAAGGTAAGCCGCAAAGAGCCATGCGCAATTTCATGGGGCAGCCCAATTGCCAATAAAACATGAGAAGGGTCCAAAGAACCGGATGTACAGGCTGAACCACTGGATGCGCAGATTCCCTTCTGGTCTAACATAATCAGCATGGACTCTCCTTCAATAAACCGGAAGCAGATATTTATATTATTCGGCAGGCGGTTGACTCTGTCCCCGTTCAGTCTTGCATATGGAATTTCCTTCAAAACCCGCTCAATCGTATAGTCCCTAAGCTCTGCCTCTTTCTTTGCATTCTCTTCCATCGTCCCTACCGCATACTTTGCAGCCGCTGCCAGTCCAACAATTCCCGGCACATTATGCGTTCCGGCACGTCTGGCACGCTCCTGTGCTCCTCCATGAATCAACGCACCAAGTTTTATACTATTTCTCATATAAAAGAAGCCGATGCCTTTTGGTCCATGAAACTTATGCCCGCTTGCACTCAGCATGTCGATATGAAGCTCGTCTACATTAATTGGAATATGTGCAAATGCCTGTACTGCATCTGTATGGAATAATACCCCATGCTTTGATGCAATCTCCCCAATCTCCTTAACCGGTTCAATTGTTCCAATCTCATTGTTTGCAAACATTATGCTAATCAGGATGGTATCCGGGCGGATTGCTTTTTCTAACGCCTCCAGTGACACTACTCCATTTTCATCCACATCCAGATACGTCACATCATATCCCTGATGCTCCAGATATTCACAAGTGTGCAAAACTGCATGATGCTCAATTTTGGAAGTAATAATATGTTTTCCTTTATCCTTTAACAGTTCTGCCGTTTCCTTTAATGCCCAGTTATCCCCCTCGCTTCCTCCACTGGTAAAATAGATTTCATTCTCTTTTGCACCAATAATCTCCGCAATCGCCCTTCTTGCTTCGTCTACTGCTGCATTTGCCTTTTGGGCAAAACTATATATACTGGAAGGATTTGAATAATTTTCTTCCAGATAAGGCAGCATTTCTTTTAATACAGAAGGCTTCAATGCTGTTGTTGCTGCATTATCCAGATAAATAAGTTTTTCCATACCGTTACACTCCTATCCTTTTTAATCACAGTTCCTACCTTTTTACTAGGAATTGTATTTATTGTAACCCTTTTTTCAAAAATGTCAATACCCTGACCTTTTGTCATGTAAAGGGAGATTATTTTGTTACCAGGCCAGAGTGAACAGTAACTTATTTTTTGATAATCCACCCATTTTTATTCAGACGGGCATTTGTAGAGATTTTATTTACATAGGATACAAATTTCTTCTTTTGGGATGCCTTCACCAAAAGACTAGTTTCCTTCCCCTTTTGCAGGCAGGAAAGCATCCTTGCTTTTAACGCCCCATCTTCTGTAATATCTATCTCCAAAACAGTAGTATATAAGGTTTTCTCATTAAACCAGAAATTTCCAAGGCTGTAAATAATCGGAGCACCCTTATAATATCCTACGCCCTGCAGACAATGTGTATGCGCTCCTACTACAGCATCTGCACCGGCATTGATATATTCCTTGCCCTGACGAAGCTGCGCCGCCTCAAGCTCTGTACTGTATTCCGTTCCCCAATGTACATAGGCAATGACATAATCCGCCTTTTGCTTCGCTTGTTTAATAGCCTTTACATACTGTTCAGAATCATATGTACGGAATACTCCCGGACTGTTTTTGCCTGCCTCTGGTGTTAAAATATATTTTTCAGCCCTTGTTGCAGCTACAATCGCTATCGTTTTTCCTTTCAGTTTTAAATAGACAGGTGCCTTTGCTTCTGCCTCATTTTTCCCCGCACCAACAGTTTGAATACCTGCATTATTCAAATTAGATATCGTATCTAAAAATGCCCTTTTCCCAAAATCATATATATGGTTGTTGGCAAGGCCTGCTACGTCTACTCCCAACTGCTGCAGATACTTGACATTATCCGGTGAACTGCGGAATGTATATGCCTTTCCCTTCATCGGTTTCCCATGATTGCTAATGGAAAATTCATTATTAATCACCATGCTGTCATAGGAATTCATTTTTTCTATAAGTTTCGGACTAATTACTTTTGACAGGTTTCCTTTTTTCTTCATGTGGCGCATTACAGCACAAGTATCATCCAGACAAATATCACCTGCAAACCCAAGATGAATTGTCTTCTTCTCTTTTTCTGACCCGCTTTGCCCTGAACTCTTCCTGTCCTTCTTATCTAAATCTGGTTTGGCAGTCGGGGCAGCCTGGATGCTGTCTCCTCCAATCAGGGTTTCCTCCATTGGCCTTGGCGTCATTGTAGCATCCGGCTTGACTCTGCCAATCTGCCCGCCGCGCTCTGCCACAAAATAGTGAACCACAATGCCAAGCGCCATAATAACAACCACCGCCATAATAAAAGGTCTTCCATTCCCCTTCATCCACTCTCTGAATTTCTTCATATATCCCCCTCTAAGTATTATTTATCCGCTTCGCAATAGAAACATCTATGGGAAAAATACTGGTTTTGCGTTCTTTCCGGAAATAAAGTTACACGAAAGCAGCATCTTTTGCCGCTTTAGTGCAACTTCATTCTTTATACCCTTTCATCGATATCCTTAATAATGATACCCGAAACCGGTGGACAAGTTACCTGAATATAGCCATCCTCAACGACATACATCTTCGTTTCATCGGAAAACCCGTCACGGTTTGTAAGGAACAACCTTGCCATTCTGCTCTGGTAGGTTACTCCCAAACGCCATACCGGAATCTTTGCATGCCGTTCTTCCTCCCCACGGTTAATAATAACAACAATTTTATCCCTGTCATCAAATCGGCCAAAACTAATCAGATTGTATTCTCCTAACAAAAAGAGAATAGAACCGGTTTTGATTGCCTGATAACTCTTATGAATCCGAATTAAGGCTTTATGGTATTCAATCAAATCCAAATCTTCCTGGCCCCACGGAAAGGCACGTCGGTTATCCGGGTCTGTCCATCCACACAATCCGGCCTCATCCCCGTAATATATCGTCGGTGCTCCCGGCCATGTCATCTGAATCATAACTCCTTGACGGAATACCGCTTTATCAATCCCCTCACTTGCGGCCTCCGGTCCCCTTGAATTGGTTCTTCCTACCTGACTGTTTGTTCTGGTCAGAAAACGGGAGTGGTCATGATTGGAAAGCTCGTTCATTGCCACCTGCAATGACTGTGTACAAAACCTCGTCATAAAATGACGCATCGAGCCAAAAAATGCATCCGCATTTCCTTTCATATCCTCACGGTACTCATCACTATGCTTTTCCACACCTGTTAAGAACCATGTAATCGGCTCCATAAAGGCATCATAGTTCATAACTGTATCCCACTGGTCTCCCTTCAGCCATTCTGTTGCATCACCATAATGTTCCGCAAGAATAATAGCATTTGGATTCGCTTCTTTTACTACCTTTCGGAACTCCCGCCAAAAGAAATGATTATACTCTGGCGTAAGCCCTAAATCTGCCGCCACGTCAAGACGCCATCCGTCTACATTAAATGGCGGTGAAACCCATTTTCTTGCAATCTCCAATACATAGCTGCAAAGCTCTGCCGATTCTTCATAATTCAATTTTGGAAGTGTATCGTGTCCCCACCAGCCATCATAATAAGTATTATATGGCCACATATCCTCCCAAAACTTAAAGTAGGTACGGTACGGGCTTTCCCTGTCTACAAAAGCTCCTTTCGCATAGCCGGGTGCATGTTCATAAATACACTCCCTGTCCAGCCATTTGTTAAAGGACCCACAGTGGTTAAATACACCATCCAAAATAACCTTCATGCCCCGGCGGTGCACTTCCTCCACAAATTCCACAAAAAGCTGATTGCTTGCTTCCAGATTCTCCTTATCTGTCACACGACAGATATAACGCGTCGCTGACTGGTTTGGATGTGCTGCATCACAAAGCAGTTGTCCATTTTCACCGCGTTTTAAAAGTTCTCCCTCATCTTTTACAATACGCCCGATATGTGGGTCAATATAGTCATAATCCTGAATATCGTATTTATGATTTGACGGAGATACAAACACAGGATTCAGATAGATTACTTCGACGCCAAGCTCCTGCAGATAATCTAACTTCTGCATAATTCCGGCTATATCGCCTCCGTAAAACTCACGGACTCCCATTGCCGCCGGATACTTATTCCAGTCTGTTACCTTTGTCGTTCCTTCGTTAATGTAAATATATTCATCATCTTCCACATCATTGCTTCTGTCACCATTATAAAAACGGTCTGTATAAATCTGGTAAAAGATAGCTCCTTTTGCCCATCCCGGCGTTGTAAAGGATGGCTTAATCCAAAAATTATAATATGTTTCTTCATTGTCACAAAGACCTACACTGTTATAATAGCAGACTAATCTGCCACAATGTAATTCAAAATAATACTCGACACGTTCCTCTCCCAGCAAAATACCGCCCTCATAGTAGTCAAACAGGCTGTCGTTTGACACCTTTTTCATCAACTGGCGGTTGCCGTCATATATCAGATATACCTTATCAACATTTTCCCTGCCAGTACGGATACGGAGGGTAACGTAATCATTTACCTGAGGCTCCGCCGGTGAACGGTATGCCTCCGTTCCATCACTAAAAACAGCCTGTGGATTAAATATCGTAGCTAATTTATCAATATATAACTGTGTTTTCATTGATTTTGACATCTGATGCCAATGAAGATTAAAATCCATAAAATCCTCCACTCTGTATATTATATCTTCTATTACTTTGATTATTAAATGTTACAACAATTAACGTAGAATAAATTTTTAAGAACATTTGCTGAAAACACTGACGGATTGATACTGCGCCGGGGCTTTCTGCAAAATGTACTTAAGAATTAAGACAGGCAACAACTGTAATATTTAATAACTGAAGCAATCAATACATCACCAATGTAAATTGGCGATGCTAATATAACTTATCAGAAATTGTAACACAATTTCTGATAAAAGGCACATGGTTTTGTGCCGCCAATCCATTATAAGAAGCCGTTTTTGCTTCTTAATTATAATATTTTATCTTATATTTCCATTGGATACAAGCCCCAGCAGCTTATCTTTTTGATTACATTCTGGATTTTCAATAACAAATTCCAGTACTTCTTTTAGAATTCTTCCCATTTCCGGTCCCTGCTTTACCCCAAGTTCCATTAAATCCCGCCCGGATATTTTCAAATCTTTTATTTCCAATGCCGCTCCGGATTGCAAAACCTGTTCCCACAAAGAAACGGCGGTATAGATTCCCTCCAGCTTTTTTTCCCATGTTTTCGGATTCTGCGCCAGAATATCACTAAACTGTACCAAAAAAAGAAACGGCATAATATCCTTCCCTGTCTTTGCAAGTGTCTTTCTCATTGCCTTCACGGTAGTTCCATATCGGTAATCATGCCAACGGATCAGGCGTCTTACAATACCGATTGTCTCATTGTCAAAAGCCAGTCTTTTGAGGATTTTTGCTGCTATCTCTTCTCCTGCCTGCTGGTGTCCGTAAAAATGCCCTATCCCCCCTTCATCCACTGTCATAGTCCTTGGCTTTCCAACATCATGAAGCAGCATGGCAACGCAAAGTATCATATGCTGCTTTTCATTCAGGTGCTCTGTAAATTTTTCTGCCAGGGAAGCCACCTCTTTCGGTATCTCACTGCCATCCCAGTCCTCAGAATATTTCCCAAAAAAGAAATTCATTACTTTGATACTATAAATCGTGTGCTCTCCTATCGTAAATACATGATGCGGGTTCTTCTGTTCCCTTTCCATCATATCATCCAATTCCGGCAGAAACGTCTTTGTCATGCCTGTATAATATATCTCCCTAAGCATCCCTGCATCCTTTGATACCAAAAGCTTGGTAAGTTCTGTCCGAATACGCTCTGCACTAATCTTCTGTAAATTTTCTGCCCGTTCCACAATCGCTTGTCTGGTATTTTCTTCAATCGCAAATCCAAGCTGCCCCGAAAAACGCACTGCCCGCAGCATCCTAAGTGCATCTTCATCAAACCGCGCTCCCGGTTCCCCCACGCAGCGGATAATCTTCGCTTCCAAATCGTGAATTCCTTCAAACTCATCCACCAGCCCCTGAGAATCATTATATGCCATAGCATTAATCGTAAAATCCCGCCGCTCCAAATCAAGCTTTAAATTATCCGTAAACTCGACACTTTTCGGATGGCGGTTATCTTCATACTCACCATCAATCCGGTATGTTGTTACCTCATAACCCGTGTGGTTCAACATAACCGTAACCGTTCCATGTTTGATTCCTGTATCTATCGTTTTTCGAAAAAGTGCTTTGATTTTGGACGGCCCTGCGGACGTTGTAATATCCCAATCCTGCGGAACGCGCCCCAAAATAGTATCCCTCACGCAGCCGCCGACTGCATAGGCTTCATATCCGGCCTTTTCCAGCGTATCAATAATTGTAGAAACATCTTTTGGCAAGTTTATCATCATACACAATTCCTGTCTTCTCCATTTCTGCTAATTTCACTGTTACTTCGGAAATTTCTCTGTTAACAACAACATGCCTGCAAAGCAGGCATGTCTTTTTTAACTTATAAGATGATGCTGGGGTCAAAAAATTCATTTTTGTATATACTTCGTCAATTTGCACAAAAGAATAAGATAACTAAGAAAGCAGAATAATCATTTTTATCTCAGGACTGTTCGAAGCCGTTGGTGCTTAAACAGCGTCGTTTGCTGTTTTATGCCCCATTACGTGCTTCGCCAAGCGAAAGCGTGTCCTGAATGAAAATGATTATACCGCTTTCTGCATTATTGTATCATTGTGCAAATTGACGAAGTCGATATGTAAATTTACCTTTTGACCTCAACATCACCCTTATAAGTATTTCTTTAAATCTTCTGCCTTATCTGTCTTCTCCCAAGGCAAATCCAAATCATTTCTTCCAAAATGTCCATAAGCTGCTGTCTGCTTGTAGATTGGACGGCGAAGGTCAAGCATTTTAATAATTCCTGCAGGACGGAGGTCAAAATTCTCACGAATAATCTGCTCCAGCTTACTGTCAGCAATTTTTCCTGTACCAAAAGTATCAACCATAACAGAAGTAGGCTGTGCCACACCAATCGCATAGGAGAGCTGAATCTCACACCGCTTTGCAAGTCCTGCTGCCACAATATTCTTTGCAACATAACGTGCTGCATATGCTGCACTTCTGTCTACCTTTGTACAATCTTTTCCAGAAAACGCTCCACCACCATGACGGGCATATCCACCATAGGTATCTACAATAATCTTTCTTCCTGTCAGTCCACTGTCACCATTTGGCCCGCCAATTACAAAACGTCCTGTTGGATTAATAAATACCTTTGTATTTTCATCCATCATTTCCGGTGAAATCTCTGCATCAATAACATATTTACGGATATCATTATGTATCTGCTCCTGTGTTATCTCTGCTGCATGTTGTGATGAAATTACCACTGCATTAATATGTACCGGCTTATTGTCTTCATCATATTCTACAGACACCTGGCTCTTTCCGTCTGCACGCAGATATGGCAATGTACCATTTTTGCGGACATCTGTCAGCCTTTTTGCCAGCCTGTGGGCAAGAGCAATTGGATATGGCATAAACTCTACCGTCTCATCTGTTGCATAACCAAACATCATACCCTGATCACCTGCACCAATCGCAGCAAGCTGCTCATCAGACATTGTATTTTCCTTTGCTTCCAGCGCCTTGTCCACTCCAAGGGCAATATCCGCACTCTGATTGTCCAAAAGAATTTTAACCTCACAGGTATCGCAGTTAAATCCCTTCGCATCATCATCATAACCGATCTCACGAATTGTCTCACGTACGATTTTTTCATAATCTACCTGTGCTTTTGTTGTAATCTCACCCATTACCATAACATAGTCTGTTGTAATAACTGTTTCACATGCCACACGGCTCATTGGGTCCTGTGCCATCAATGCATCCAGTATAGCATCTGAAATATTATCACAAATCTTATCTGGATGTCCCTCTGTTACTGATTCTGACGTAAATAAATATTTTTCCATCATTAACCTCATTTCTGCACTGCTTTTGTGCATCATGCAATATTTGTGTCGCAGTGCAGACACAAAAAAGCAATTTTTGTTGCAGGAACGCTATGCGTCTCTTTACCACAACGCTGTGGCGAAGTTTCCTATAAACTGAAAGGGGCACAGACTCCGCTTGTGCCCTGTCAAAAACGCTTCAGCGTTTTTGCTGGCGTACCTCCATATGCCGAGTAATTTCTTATCCCAAAACAAAAAGTCCATCTTGCGGAAAAAATCTTCACAACAAAATGGACTTGAATTATCGTCAACTCCCTCTTATTGTTCGATTTCTCGCTGAGATTGGCACCTTCCATAAAATGGGGTTGCCGTGGTTTCTTAGAGCCTTCACTCTCCACCACTCTGAATAAGAGTTTTACTATTTATTAATATACATCATCAAAGGGCATCCGTCAATAGCCTGAAAAAATTTCGTCTAGTACCCTAGTGCTTACCGTTTGCTGGCTCAACATTAACCTGTTTTCCTTTGATTCTGGCATGTTTCATCGCATCAATTACTTCCGAAGCATATTCCCGTGGCACTTCTACAAAGGTATAGTTATCATACATATCAATCGCACCAACTAACTCGCCTTCCATGCCAGATTCTCCAGCGACAGCGCCCAGAATATCTCCAATCCGAACCCTGTTTTTCTTTCCTATGTTGATAAACAGACGTACCATCCCCGGCTCTGCCCCGGTATCACCAAAATCCTCCCGTTCCATTTCTGCCTCGCCATTCTCACCCATCTGCATCATCAAAAAGGCTGCTGCCATCTCTAAAGAAGAATACTCCTTATCATCCAGATGCTCCTCCAAAATATCTAACATCTTGCCGAGATTTTCACTCTCTATCAGATTACCCGCTTTTTCGAGAATTTTTTCTGCCTTAATCTCTGTAATGTCATCTGCTGATGGAATTGGCTGGCGTTTAATCTTCGTCTTGCAATACCGCTGAATATCCTTCAGTTTATAGATTTCCCTGCCCACAACCAGTGTAAAGGCCCTTCCGCTTCGTCCGGCCCTTCCTGTCCGTCCAATCCGGTGAACATAATATTCATCATCCTGCGGCACATCATAATTAAATACTGCCTCAACATCATCTACATCAATTCCTCTTGCCGCCACATCAGTAGCGACCAGTATATCCGTCCTTCCATTCCGAAAACCGTTCATTACCCTGTCTCTCTGGGACTGTTTCATATCTCCATGAAGCCCTTCTGCAAAGTAACCTCTTCCTTTCAAATCCTCTACCAGCTCGTCAACCTTTTTCTTGGTGTTACAAAAAATCAGGGAAAGCTCCGGGTCATACATATCTAACAAACGGGAAAGCACTTCATTCTTCTTTCTTGGATTCACCTCATAGTAATACTGCTCAATCTTTGGAACTGTAAGCTCCTTTTTCACTACCTTCACCATTTCCGGATTTTTCAGGTAAGTTCTTGCAATCTCCATAATCGGCTTTGGCATTGTCGCTGAAAAAAGAAGTGTCTGGTGATCTTCCGGCAGCGTCTTGAGCACAACCTCAATATCCTCCCGAAAGCCCATATTTAACATTTCATCTGCCTCATCCAGTACAATCGCCCCCACATGCTCCATTCTCAGGGTATGACGGTTTATATGGTCAATCACACGTCCCGGTGTGCCAATCACCACCTGTACCCCGCCTTTCAGGGAGCGGATTTGCTTCGAAATATCCTGTCCACCATATACCGGCAGTACTTTTATACCATGCATAAACTTTGCCAGGCGCCTCACTTCATTTGCAGACTGAATCGCAAGCTCTCTTGTTGGGCAAAGTATAATAGCCTGTAATTTCTTGTTGTGTGGGTCAACACGCTGCAGCAACGGAATGCCAAATGCTGCCGTTTTACCCGTTCCGGTCTGTGCCTGCCCTATCATATCCCTGCCTTCTATCGCAATCGGAATTGACTTCGCCTGAATGGGACTGGCCTGCTCAAATCCCATCTCTGTCACTGCCCGCAATATCCTAGTGTCTAAACATAATTCTTCAAAATACATATTCATCCTCATTTCTTTGGTGCGCTTGTGTACCACTACGCTACGAGCATTTTCCCATCTCACAAAAAAAGAACCGTTCCTAAAAATCAGGAACGGCTTTTTCTGATTCTATTCGTAACAAAAGGGGAAAAATGCATCTGCTGGAATAGCATACCTTACATTTGTCAAAATCATAACACAGTTTTGCCACATTGTAAATACTTTTTTTGAAAATTTTTCAATATTTTTCAAAAAATTTCAAAAATACAGTTTTTTTGTCTTATCATGATAGAACTCTTTCTTTTACTTCGAATTAAATCATGTTGAAATGGATTTATCAGGAAATGGACTTATCCAGTTAAGTAAAAAATCTCTTTGGAAGCCTGTTTTACAGGCTTTCCAAAGAGATTTTTTACTATATACAGGAACTTTTATTCCCTATCTTATAAAATGTACCTTTTCAACATAGAGAGCACTTCCGGAAGATTAATTGGCTTAGCCGTATGTGCGTTCATTCCACAGTCCAAACAACGCTGGATATCTTCTGAAAATGCATCTGCCGTCATGGCAATGATCGGAATCGTCTGTGCATCCGGGCGCTCTAAAGCACGAATTGCTGTAGTGGCTTCATATCCATTCATGACAGGCATACGGAGATCCATAAGAATGGCAGCATAATGTCCCTGTTCCGATTCCTGAAACTTCTCCAGACAGATTTTTCCGTTCTCTGCCCAATCCAATTCCATCCCAATATCAGATAACAGCTCATCCAATATCTCCCAGTTTAAATCATTATCCTCAGCAACCAGCAGACGGATTCCAGACAGATCCATATCCTGATTTATCTTATCCTGTGTCTCCTCTATATCCATATACTGCTTTAGTCCATAGAATAAAGTTGATTTAAACAACGGTTTTGAAATAAAGCCGCTAATCCCTGCCTTTCGTGCGTCTTCTTCAAATTCACTCCAGTCGTATGCCGAGATCAAAATAATGGAGGTATCCTCAGACAGAATTTTCCTCATCCTTTTGGTAAGCACAAGACCATCCATATCTGGAAGTTTCCAATCCAAAAGAATAATCTGATAATCATCCTGCATCTGATGGTGATTTGTCACCAGCTCCAATGCTTTTTTCCCACTCAGCGTCCAGTCGGCCTGAATGCCAATCGTTTCCAAAACTTCCACTGCCGTACGGCACAATACCTCGTCATCATCTACCACCAGCATTTTCCAAGGTGGAAGAATCATATCAACTTCCTGTGTGGCAGCTTTTTCCATATCCAAAATCACATGGAATGTTGTCCCCTTATTTGGCTCACTCTCTACGGTAATGGTTCCCCCCATAGCCTCCACAATATACTTTGTAATTGCCATGCCAAGACCCGCACCCTCTGTTTTCTGTACCCTTTTGCTGTCCGCTCTTGTATAGGAATCAAAAATATGTTCCATAAACTCTTCCGTCATTCCAATTCCATTATCCTGTACCAAAATATGTGTTCTGATAAGGTCTTTTTCTTCTAGTGACGGCTCTTCCTCCTGATATAAGGATAACTGTATAGAACCACCCTCCTGTGTATACTTTACTGCATTAGACAACAAATTTAATAATAACTGATTCAAACGCACACTATCGCAATATACATCTTCTGTCACTATATTATCAAGATGAACATTAAACATCTGACCTTTTGCTTTAATTTGCGTCTGCACAATGCTGACAATCCCATCAAAGACTTCCCGCAGGGAAACCCGCTCTGCTGTCAGCGTCATCTTACCACTCTCGATTTTAGACATATCCAGCACATCATTAATTAACCCCAAAAGATGCTTGCCAGACAGTGCAATTTTTTTGAGGCAGTTCTGTACTTGTGCCTTGTCATCAATATGTGCTATCGCAATCGCTGTCATACCTACAATTGCATTCATTGGCGTACGGATATCGTGACTCATGTTCGACAAAAACTCACTCTTTGCCTTAGTCGCCCTTAAAGCCTTCTGACGCGCTGCCTCCAAATCTATAAGCTGCTGACAGGTCATTTTAAAATAAACATAGAAAATGGATAGTAGTATGACAAGAATAATTGCAAAGATTAATACTGTTGCCATTGTCCTGTTCTGGTTCAACTTCTCCACAGTCTCATTCAGGGGACCAAATGGCAATATCGTTACCAAATGCCATTCCGAATAAGGAAGTATAGTACTGTATATCTGCTGCCTGCTCCCGCCAAAACTCAAAATATCGGAATAATCTTCCTGCCTTACCATAGCTTCAGAAAGCTGTTCAACATATTTATCTATCGTTGCTTTATCATCCGTTTTGTATCTCGAATATAGGCTGCTGAAATAATCTGGATAATCCTGACTTATGTCGCTTGCAATAAAACTTCCATCTTTCCGGATAATATGGGAATACATTAACGCACCTTCCCCATTTATTTTTAACATCTGGCTAATATATTCTATAGGAAGGGCAGCAACCAGCCCTATGCATTTGTCGCCTTTTTTCATTGGATAATCCGCACTAATCCCAAATAAGACTACCTCGTTTCCAAATTTATCCTTTCCCACAGCAACTTTCTTCTCATTGTTTTGCAGCGATTTATAAAAAGGATCCGGGTCGGCAAGCTGAATCTGCTCTCCGCAGAG
>CANRVD010000030.1 GCA_947643145.1 uncultured bacterium
AGCAAACCTATTGTCATAAATTGACGAAGTCGATATGTAAATTTACCTTTTGACCCCAACATCATTTTATAGAACAAACAGACTCGTCGTACTTCTGCGTAGGAGGATGCCTGTTCTATAGAATTAATGTGTAAACTGTGAATAGTAACAGTATATTGTCTTTCTAACAGGAAAAAGGAGACGGATAAAATGTTGGATATTTTGATAATTGGAAGCGGTCCGGCGGGGCTTTCTGCTGCGATTTATGCAAAGCGGGCCAGCTTTGATGTGCTTATAGTAGAAAAGGTGTATTATGGGACAGGGCAGGTTGCAGAAAGCAGTCAGGTAGATAATTACCTTGGCTTTGCAGGAATTAACGGATACGAACTGGGAAGCAAATTCCGTGAGCATGCAGCAGGATTGGGAGTAGAATTTAAGTCTGCAGAGGCAGAGTCTTTTGAAAAGACAGGGAATAGCTGGAAGGTGCATTTTAAGAATGGGGAAGAAATAGAAACAAGGACTGTCATTTATGCTGCCGGTGCTAAGCATCGCCATTTGGAGATAGAGGGAGAAGAGGCGTTTTCTGGCAAAGGTGTTTCTTATTGCGCTACCTGCGATGGTGCCTTTTTCAGACAGAAGGATGTTATGGTAATCGGCGGTGGTGATACGGCTATGGATGATGCGCTTTATCTGTCTGATTTGTGTCAAAAAGTTTATCTGGTACATCGCAGAAAGGAGTTTCGCGGTTCGGCAGGAACATTAGAGAAAATACGTCAGAAGAATAATATTGCGATCGTTACAGAAGCAAAACCGAAAGAAATTGCCGGAGGAAGTAAGGTATCAGAAGTAGTGCTTGAAGATGGCAGGAGAATCCCGGTAGACGGGGTATTTATTGCCATAGGAATGGAACCGCAGACAGAAGAGATAAAAGAGATGGTGGCACTTGATAAAAGTGGTTATGTCATTGCGGATGAAACAGGGAAAACTTCGGCAGAGGGCTTTTTTGCGGCAGGAGATGTTCGGACAAAGATGTTACGTCAGGTGGTAACAGCAGTATCAGATGGGGCAAATGCAGCAACTATGGCAGGAGAGTATATACGTACCTGTATGGAGTAATGTATTGGGGAATAAAATCGAGATTTGCAGAGTAATATTAACAGGATATGAAAAGTTAATTATTATCAAACTGCGTTAGGGTGTGTAGACAATTTGTCTATGCGCTCTATTTTTACTGTATAGGATTAAGGTGTCAAAAGGTTCATTTTTTCTTATACTGCGTCAATTTGCACAAAAGAAAAAGATAACTAAGAAGGCAAAATAATAATTTTTATCTCAGGACTGTTCGAAGCCGATATGTAAATTTACCTTTTGACACCTTAATCTGTATAGGAAACTGCTCGAAATGTAGTGGCACGCCAACAAAGTCGGTGCGCTTTTTATGGGATTGAAAGGGAACAACATATCTTAAAATATTAGTGGATGACTTGACTTGTTTCTTTTATTACTGTATAATACAGCACTATATAATACAATGACGGAGGTGCTTATGTCTACGATTGATTTGGTTATTTTAGGTTCGCTGTATCAAAGTCCTAAAAGTGCATACGATTTGCAAAAACAAATTGAAGCCAGAAATTTGTCAAGATGGGTAAAAATCGGTTCTTTTACTGTTTACAAAAAGGTGGTTCAATTTGAAACAAAGGGGTATGTTGTGGGTGAAACGATTAAAAATGGAAATATGCCTGAAAAAACCTTGTATACCATAACACCAGCAGGAAAAGAAATCTTTAAGGAATGGATGGCTAAATTTTCTTTAGCTGAAACCAGAGTGTTTTTGGACTTTAATGCTGTTATTGTGAATTTAGCATTGCTGGATGAAAGTTTTGCATTTGAATGCATCACAAATATCAAAAATAGTATACAGAATACCAAAATGCAAATTTTAGAACAACTTCCTACGCATAAGGATATTCCTTTGTTTGGTCGGACTATATTGGAACAGCAATTGATGCTTTTAGAAACACTGGAGAAGTGGGAAGAGGATTTTGAAAAAGAATTTGAGAAAACGAGGGATGAAGTGTGACGAGAATTTCTAAGTCTGCAAAAACGCAGACAAAGAAATACTAAAACTTCACACATGAAGAACGCAAAACCAGCGTTCTTCGTTGATTGTTTGTGCCAGAAAAAACAGTGTCTTGTCTCATTGATATTTGGTAAAACAACGCAGGATATTTGTTCATCTGCAAGGCGAATTTTCGACGGCGTAGCGGTGGCTACGACTAGAAAATTCAACGTAGCAGATGTGCAAATAGACAAGTTGGTTTGCCTAATTATCAACGAGACAAGACACTGGCATGGCTGAAAGGTTAAAAGAAATCTTTCAATCTAACGAATTTGTGTCTGTATACTGTTTGACACAAATATTGCAAGAACTTTAGTTATTTTTCTGCGAAATGGAGCCAAGGTGAACAAAGTTCACCTTGCAGAAATGAGGAAAAATGAATATGATGAACTTTATTATTTTAAATTTAGTAATTTACTTACCATTTCATTTGTTTGAGGAGGCGGTTGGTGATTTCCCGAAATGGATGTATGAACATAAGTGGCTGCCATATCATATGACACATGGACATTGGATGGCAAATAATGTATTTATCTACTATCCAATGCTTCTCATAGCGGTATTTTTATATGTAATCAGAAGCCAATTTGTTTGCTGTGGGGTGGGGATTTTGATATGGGGAATTATAAATTTTGGGGACCATTTTTTTTATACCATAAAGGATAGAAAATTATCCCCAGGCTTAATAAGCGGAATCCTATTTTTGGCTAATTCTGTTTTAGGATTGAAGAGCTTTATTTTGTCTGATTTCTATTCTGTGCCACAGTTAGTTATGGGAATATTGATTGGCGGCGTCTTGTTTGGACTTCCTATGGGATTGTGTATTGTTTTGTATCCGTTTTTTGATAAATATTTTCAATAAATTTTGCAACCAATAGGAAAAAAAGCGTACTTAATATAGTGAAAGCGGCTTTCAAAGAACGATAGGAAAAGGAGGGAAATCTATGTGGATGATGAAAAGATTATAGCGCTTTACTGGGCAAGGGATGAAAAGGCAATTGCGGAAACATCTTCAAAATATGGTGGGTTGTGTAATTATATTGCAAATAATATCCTTTCCAATTATGAGGATTGTGAAGAATGTATCAATGATACTTATTTTGCTGTCTGGAATGCAATTCCATCCAGGCATCCAAGCAGGCTATCAGCATTTATAGGAAAAATTGCAAGAAATCTGGCATTGAAAAGATATGAATATATTTCTGCTGTAAAACGAAATCCTTCTGCGGTTACATCTTTGGAGGAGCTAGGCGACTGTGTATCTGGAACGGATAGTGTTGAGTCTGAAATCGAAAAGAAGTATATCGGAAGTATGATTGATAAATTCCTTTGGCAGCAGAGCGAAGAAAAACGGAATGTTTTCATCAGACGGTATTGGTATTTTGATTCTATTGAAACAATTTGTAAACGCACAGGATTTAGCCAGAGCAAGGTAAAATCCATGCTATATGAAATGCGTCGTAAATTAAGAAAATATTTAGAGGAAGAGGGGATTGAGGTATGAATAAAGAACAATTTGCAAAACACATTGGAGATATTGATGATTTACTGGTGGAACAGGCAGAGCAAATTCCTAATTATAAACGGCAGCACCGTAAGAAAAGAATTAGGCAGCTTATTGGAGCGGCAGCAGCCGTTGTACTGATGACTTGCAGTTTTAGTGCAGGAGCACTCGCTTTTTCCGGTGAAACAGTGGTGGAAGTACCTGTGGAGAAAGAAACGGTATCACTGGAAGAGATTAATCTCACCATGATTTTACCGGATAACTGGCGTGGAAAATATTCTGTGGAGAAGGACGGTCAAAATTATATTGTTTATAACAAACAAATCAGGGAGGCTGCAGGCAAGGGGGCAGATGCATTTGACGGTGGTATTCTATTTTATATTGTATGTTATCAAGAGGCAATGACGCCAGAGCAATTTGTAGAAAATGGATATGATTTTGTTGAATACCGTTATCTGTTCTCTACCAGTAATAGCACATATGTCCTTTGTTATGCCAGTGATGTACAGTGGAATCCAAACGATGCCAGACAGGAAGAAGTATACAACCAAATGGAATCAGAAATCAAAAATATTAAGTTTGTGGTTGATAATGCACTTGCGGATTAAGTGAATGTATGCTGTTATTATTACTCCGGCTGTTAAATATTTGCCGAAAAAATCGCAATATTTTGTAGCCGGAGTAATATTATTGGTAATTATTTAAGTGTAAAGGAAGTATCATTTAAAAGGAAATATCTCTTCATGAGAATATTCCTCCTCATCAAAAAAACTTTGAACTTTCTATAACCTCACGTTGGTTTCGCTCTAATGATAACTGTCAACTCCCATTTTGGTTATCGTTTTTTGAGCAAAATTTGGTGTGGATTTTTCTGGCACACTATGTGTATTTCTTATTAATCTATATTTCTAAATTGACAATTTCTCTAAAATTAGAAACTTTAATTGTCTTAATTTTCATCATTTACTCATAATATTATAGATGCATACCTTATGATTATGGCATAATTTCAATTAAAATAAACGCAAAGTATCAAAAAATGAAATCGGAAATTAGAGATACAAAGTTTGTAATTGATAGGTGTGCTTGCGGGTTAAGCGAAAATATAATAATGCCATATTAGGATGTTAGGGTCAAAAGGTAAATTTTTGTATATACTTCGTCAATTTGCACAAAAGAAAAAGATAACTAAGAAAGCAGAATAATCATTTTTATCTCAGGACTGTTCGAAGCCGTTGGTGCTTAAACAGCGTCGTTTGCTGTTTTATGCCCCATTACGTGCTTCGCCAAGCGAAAGCGTGTCCTGAATGAAAATTATTATACCGCTTTCTGCATTATTGTATCATTGTGCAAATTGACGAAGTCGATATGTAAATTTACCTTTTGACCTCAACATCATATTAGATTGTTATGAAAGGGAGGAGAAAATGGGTATTAAAGAACCGCTTATCGCATTGTTCTTGATAATACTTTTTATACTATGTTAAGATAAAAGAGTTGGAAAAAATATAGATACTATTACCATATATGGTAGTAGTTTCAAATTTAAATAGTGTATAATGGAAGAGGAAATCATTCAAACCACATAAATGCTTATTTTGTTAAGCGCTGCTAATTACTGAAAAGATAATGAGGCTGGCTGGTTGTTATATATGCATATAGATGGCAAAATTATTACTATTACTTCAGAAGTTAAATATCACATGATTTTACGAAGTATAAATTTTCGGATACATCTGCCAAAAACGTAGGTGTAGTGGTGCTACATCGAGGCTTTTGGCAGAATGTAACCGGGAATTTAGACGAGTAAAAACTGCGATATTTAACCGCCGAAGTAATATAATTGTATGATGTAATGATGTTTGATGATAGCCAAATTTTAGTAACGGGAGGTGAGGAATGCGAAAGCTAATTAGCAGGTAGCAATTCTCTTAAGCTATTAGTAAGATTCTATAGCAGAAGTGGCTAAAACTATTTCCAGATGGCTATCGGTATGGATTGGATTTTGTACCGGATAGGCGACTGATTAGGAAGCAATATGCTGTAATAAGAGAGTTAAAAGGAGGAGATATCAAATGTTAGAGAAAAAGAAAACTAAAATGAAAAAAAGGAGCATGATAATTATGCTTGTTTTGGCAACGACAATTATTGTTGGAGCAAGTACTGCATACGCCATGACTAAGACAAACTCAGGAAAGACTGAACGTGGATGGAGTTATACATTTGTAGGGAGTTATAATAGTAGTACTGGAGATGTATCAGGCTCAACAAAGGCAACCTTTAGGAAACATAAAGGTTGTTATACAAAAGTAAAAGCATATGTTCTAAATAAAACTCCATATGCATATGGAGAAAATGAGGATAACGAAGTGTCACGTAGTGGTTATGCTGGAATAAATAATAAAGAACTTCGAATTTTTCATATGGCTTATAGTAGGGAAGGAACAAACTCTGCGGGAGGACACACGATTTATTAATGTTATCCATAAGTATTCATCAGTATGATATATCTTTTGTAAATTTTTGTTGTTAGGTGTTTATTAGTCTTTGTATCTCATTTTTTTAGAAATGGGATACAAAGATATTAAGGAGAAAAAATGTTTCGTTTTTTATGTAAGCTGTCATTTAAAATGATTATGGACTGGAAAAAGGAAATGGTACTGGTAATGGTAGGAATGGTTATATCTTCCTTTGCGATGATTAAGTTTACGGATAATATATCACATTTTGAAAGATATTACTGGGATGTAAAGGGAATCAAGGAAGAGCAGATTTTTTACGAAAACCGGGTTCATTTTAGCTTTAATGATTCAGATAAACTAACAGAAGTAGTAGAACAATTAAAGAATCAGGAAGGAATTATTAATGTTATATTGAAAGGAACATTTGAGATTCTTCCAGGCGAAAATTTTCCTGTAGCTACTTATAGTACTATTCCTGTATTATCAAAACATGATACTTCGATTGGAAAAGTGCCTGAAAATGTTAAGGATGGAACAATTGTGCTTTCTTTTGCATCACTTATGAATTTGGAGGGAATGGGCACTGGATTAGACGACGACCTGGGTGAGGTTATTATGACAGAGGGAGAGATAGTAGAAAAATCAAAATATGAGATTTTTTATTCCTGTGACCAAAAGTTTCCAATGGGTAAAAAGCTGTATGATATTGTGGCAGAAAATTTTAATTTTGACGAAAACCTGCTTTCACAGAATGATTTTATGGAACTAAGCCAAACGGAAAAATTTTTGGATTTGGAGTTAATCTATATTCATGATGAAGATTTTAGTGACAGTCAGAAGACGCAGGCAGCGGATTTGGTTCAGTCAATCAAACATTGGGAAAATGTTTATGAAGAAGTACCGAATAATACATTAGGGATTTCAGAGTATCTAGAGTTTATAAGTAATGTGGTTATTGGTATGATTCTTGCGGTATTAAATGCACTGTTTATTTATCAGGCTGTGTTAAAGCGGAGAATGCCGTCGCATTCTGTGCTGAAACTTTTAGGATTAAAAAATTTCAGGCTTAGGGTAATGATTCTGTTTGAGATGCTCATGGTATTTCTTGTTTCATATAGTGCCGCGATAGTGCTATTCCTGCTATACTGTAATATAACAGGGGAACTGATATATAATTTGCGGTATTCGATTGGATACAGTTTTAGCCTGTTGCTGGTTATCTATACCGTATTATCAGCAATATTGACAAGAAAACTGATAAAGAGCCAGCCGTTTGAGGCATATATTATGAATAGATAAAGGAGATGGGAAGATGTGGATAAAAGAGTATTTGGCCTGCATAAAAAATAATCTCTTTATAATAGTGCAGATTTGTCTGGCGTTGGTTTTGATTAATCTTCAGGTTGGCTATACCACAAAGATGGTTGAAAGACTCGTTGGCAGTATAGAGGATTCAGATAAGGATACATATTTTTTTCAGTATGCCATGGCTGCAAGTGGGATGTGGGATATAGAGGACCATGATTATGCAGCGGCATGTGAAAAGATAAAGTCACTTTCTGGTATTGAGGATATTGGGGAAATTTTTGATGTTTCAGTTTCTGTTGGAGTGGAATCGGCTAAAAAAGCGTATGAAGATGAGTGGATTCGGCTTAATGTTATGGATTCTATTGTCACAGCAGCAGTTACTTACCGTATAGAAGAGGGGAGGTGGCTTACTGAGGATGACAGGGACGGGGAAGAAATTCATGCAGTCCTTGGTGGTGAAATTGCAAAAAGGCATAAAATTGGCGACCGGATTTTTGTAGAACTGGAACCGGGAGTAAGTTATGAGGTTAAAGTGATAGGAATACTGTCAGGGGGGTGCCGGACCATTGATCTGCATTGTTTAATGGCATCGCAGAATGTGGATTCGTTTATGCAGCAAGCTGACAATGATATATTTGTGAATCATAAAAGAGTTTTTAAAGCTGCGAAAGACAGCGGATTTGGATATCCCAATGCCCATTGCATTGTAAAATTACAGAAAGATGCGGATAAGGAATATTTATCGGATTATGGAAAGCTTGTCTCATTCGAGGAAATGAAACAGGAAACTGAAAAAGAGCTTTATGATTTTACAAAAAAAGCGATAGAGGAAAGTATTATATGGGTAATTGTCATTATCTTTGGAATTATTGCTACATCTTATTTGATGGGAAAGAAGAGGCGGTATGTATGGGGAATCTACCTGCTACTTGGAGAGAAACCTGGGAAGCTGCTTAAAATGCATATGATAAATAATTTGATTAATTATGTGACAGGCGTCATTCTATCCTTATTGATTGTACATCAGATTTATTTAAGGGATGAGATGTTACCAGCAGGGATTAGCAGATACCATATTATAGTTGACGCAGTTTTTATACTTGTCATGCTTATCATAAGCCTGCTAAGCAATGCATATATCATGAAACTGGAACCAAAGGAAATCTTAACACAGACAAAGGAGTAGTCAGATGGGTATTGTAGAAGCAAAAGGAATCGCAAAGATTTATAATGAGGGAAAGAGCAGTGAGGTAAATGCGCTTTGCGGTGTTACTGTGAATATTGAAGAGGGGGAGTGGGTTTCCATCATGGGAAAGTCAGGTTCCGGGAAGTCGACGCTTCTTCATATTATGGGGCTTGTGGATAAGTATACGTCAGGTTCCCTTACATTTGACGGGCAGTGTGTTGATAACCTGCGGCAGAATAAAGTGGCAGATATCAGGATGAAAAAGGTGGGATTTGTCCTGCAGGATTTTGGACTTATCTGGAATATGAGTGTCTTTGATAATATAGCGACACCGCTGTACCTTGCGAAAGAGAAAAAGGGCAGGGTAAAGGAGCTTGTCAGTAAGGCGGCAAAGGAACTTGAAATTGAGGATTTGCTCAAAAAGAAGGCGAAAGAACTTTCGGGCGGCCAGTGCCAGCGTGTGGCAATCGCAAGGGCAATTGTGACTGGGCCAAAGATTATTTTTGCCGATGAGCCGACTGGGGCACTTGACGAGGAGAATGCAAAAAACATTATGGGTATTTTTGCAAAGATTAAGGGAAACGGAACAACCGTTGTAATGGTAACACATGATAAGGAGCTTTCTTTAATGGCCGACAGGGAGATTGTGCTGTCAGATGGGAAAGTGGTGCGGTAAGGGAAAATGTTAAAACTTATATGCAGACATATATATAGAAACAACAGACAGATAACCGTTTATCGAAAAAAATGACCGCTTGTCGCATTGTTCTTGATAGTACTTTGTTAAATGTGCTAAGATAAAAATATTGTAAGCAGAATAGTTGGTACATTAGTGTTGAAATAAATATGGCTGTTACTACCATATATGGTAGTTGTTTGCGTTTTAAATCATGTATAATGGAAAAGGAAATAATTCAAACCGCGTAAATGCTTATTTTGTTAAGTGTTTTTTATTACTGAAAAGATAATGGATGGCTGGTTATTGCATATGTATGTAAACAGCAAAAACATTGTTATAATTACATTATGCGATACTTTCATAATGATAGCCAAATTTAATAATGGGAGGTGATGGGCAACGACGATTATTGTTGGAGCAAGTACTGCATATGGCAAGACTAAGACAAACCAAGGAAAGACTGAACGTGGATGGAGTTATACGTTTGTAGGAAATTATAATAGTAGCACTGGTGCGGTATCAGGCTCAACAAAGGCGTCTTTTAGTAAACATGAAGGCTGCTATGTGAAGTTACAAGCATATGTTCTAAATGGTCGAAAGTATATAGATAGAACAGCATATGAAGAAAATTATGTTAAAGCTATTCTAATGCTGGAAAAAATAATAGTGAACTCCGGGTACCTCATGTTGCTTATAGTAGAGAAGGGACAAACTCTGCAATAGCATCTACGATTTATTAATGCTCTTCATAAGTGCTATATCGTTTTTTTAATTGTTGTCAGGTTTTTGTTGGTTTTTGTACCTCATTTCTCTTTTGGAAAATGAGGTACAAGAACATTAAGGAGAAGAAATGTTTCGTTTTTTATGTAGGCTGTCATTTAAAATGATTATGGACTGGAAAAAGGAAATGATATTGGTAATGGTGGGGATTGTGATATGTTCTTGCGCCGTAATAAAGTTTACAGATAATCTGTCCAGTTTTGAAAGAAATTACTGGGATGTTAAGGGGACAAAGGAAGAACAGGTTTTTTATGAAAACAGGGTTCATTTTAGCTATAAGGACTCAGATAAAGTAGTAGAAGTCGTGGAACAGTTAAAGAATCAGGAAGGAATCAATAATGTAGTTTTAAAGGGAAATATGGAGATTGTTCCTGGTGCAAGATTTTCTGTAGCCTCCTATAGTGCTGTTCCGGTATTATCGGTACATGACCTTTCTATTGGGAAAATGCCTGAAAAGGTTGCAGACGGGACGATTGTACTTTCCTATCAGGCTCTTGTAAACTTGGAGAGGATGAGTAGCAACATTGGTGGTGAAGATGTTGAATTGCTTGATGGAGAAATAGAAAAATCAAAATTTAAGGTTTTTTATTCCTGTGACCAGCAGTTTTCGATTGGCAAAAAATCATATGATGTTGTAGCAGAAAATTTTGATTTTTGGGAAAATCTGCTCTCACTAAATGATTTTATAGAATTAGATAAAACAGAAAAATTGTCCGATTTGGAATTGGTATATATATATGATGAGGATTTCAGTGACAGACAGAAGATGCAGGCAGCGAATTTGGTTCAGTCAATAAAACCATGGGAAAGTACATATGAAGAAGAAATAGATAATACATTAGAAATTTCAGATTATTTGGATGCATTGGGCGCTTTAATTATCGGGATGATTTTTGCAGTATTGAATGCCCTGTTTATTTATCAGGCAGTGTTAAAACGGAGAATGCCGTTCTATTCCATATTGAAGCTTTTGGGAGTAAAAAACTTCAGGCTAGGAGCTATGATTCTGTTTGAGATGCTTATGGTGTTTGCTGTGTCATACAGTATTGCAGTACTGCTGTTTTTGCTATACTGCAATATAACAGGGGGACTGCTGTATAATTTACGGTATTCCATTGGATACAGTTTTTGTCTGCTGTTGCTTGCCTATACCGTATTATCAGTAGTGATAACAAGAAAACTGACGAAGAGCCAGCCATTTGAAGCATATAACGTGAGCAGGTAAAGGAGATGGGAAGATGTGGAGAAAAGAGTATTTGGCCTGTATCAAAAATAATCTCTTTATAGTTGTACAGATTTGTTTGGCACTGGCTTTAATTAATTATCAGGTTGGCTATATCACATGGATGGTTGAGCGGCTCAGCAGTATAGAGGGGACAGATGAGGATACTTATTTTTATCAGTATGCTATGGCAGCCGGAGGGGTATGGGATATGGTGGAAGACTACACAGAAGTAAGTAAAAAGATCCGGTCGCTTCCAGACATTAAAGATATGGGAGAAATTTTTGATTTTTCGGTTTCTGTTGAAGAGGGTTCGGTGAAAAAAACGGATGAAGAGGAAGTGATTAAGCTTAACGCTATGGATTCCATTGTTACAGCAGCGGTTACTTACCGGATGGAAGAGGGGAGATGGCTTACTGAGGATGACAGGGATGGGGAAGTGATTTATGCTGTTCTTGGGGGAGAACTTGCAAAAAGGCATAGAATTGGTGACAGAATTTCTGTGGAATTGGAGCCTGGTGTCAATTATGAAATGGAAGTGGTAGGAAAATTGCCAGAAAATTGCTGGACAGTTGATATGAATACTTTGATGGCAGGTCAGAAGATATATTCGTTTATGCAGCCAAGTAATAACGACATTTTTGTTAACCATAAAAAAGTTTTTAAGGATGCTAAAAAGAGCGGATTTGGGCGTTCTAATGCTCATTGTATTGTTAAATTACAGAAAGATGCGGACAAGGAATATTTATCAGGTTATGGGAAGCTTGTTTCTTTTGAAGAGATGGAACAGGACACAGAAAAAGAATTTCATGATTTTGTAAAAGAGGCAATTGAGGAAAATTTGATGTGGGTGGTTGTTATTGTCTTTGGAATTATTGCCACATCTTATTTGGTGGGAAAGAAGAGACGGTATGTATGGGGAATCTATCTGCTTTTGGGTGAGAAACCAGAACAACTGCTTAAGATGTATATGGTAAATAATGTAATGAATTATATAATCGGTGTGATTTTAGCACTGCTTATATACCAAAACTATTTGCGGGTTGAAAATTCCATGACGGATATCAGCGGATACCATATTATAGTTGACGCAGTTTTTATACTTGTCATGCTTATCATAAGCCTGCTAAGCAATGCATATATCATGAAACTGGAACCAAAGGAAATCTTAACACAGACAAAGGAGTAGTCAGATGGGTATTGTAGAAGCAAAAGGAATCGCAAAGATTTATAATGAGGGAAAGAGCAGTGAGGTAAATGCGCTTTGCGGTGTTACTGTGAATATTGAAGAGGGGGAGTGGGTTTCCATCATGGGAAAGTCAGGTTCCGGGAAGTCGACGCTTCTTCATATTATGGGGCTTGTGGATAAGTATACGTCAGGTTCCCTTACATTTGACGGGCAGTGTGTTGATAACCTGCGGCAGAATAAAGTGGCAGATATCAGGATGAAAAAGGTGGGATTTGTCCTGCAGGATTTTGGACTTATCTGGAATATGAGTGTCTTTGATAATATAGCGACACCGCTGTACCTTGCGAAAGAGAAAAAGGGCAGGGTAAAGGAGCTTGTCAGTAAGGCGGCAAAGGAACTTGAAATTGAGGATTTGCTCAAAAAGAAGGCGAAAGAACTTTCGGGCGGCCAGTGCCAGCGTGTGGCAATCGCAAGGGCAATTGTGACTGGGCCAAAGATTATTTTTGCCGATGAGCCGACTGGGGCACTTGACGAGGAGAATGCAAAAAACATTATGGGTATTTTTGCAAAGATTAAGGAAAGTGGAACAACAATCGTTATGGTAACGCATGATAAGGAGCTTTCTTTAATGGCCGACAGGGAGATTGTGCTGTCAGATGGAAAAGTGGTGGGGCTGTTGGAAAATACTGATTTTTAGCTTCCCTGTATTTCAAGTTTTTGTGTTTGTCAAATATTTTGTGTAAGCTTACTCATTCAAACGGTCTTTTAAGCAGTCAACAATAGCCATACAATATGGGATGTAGGCATTATTATCTTTATTGGAATAGTAGTTAATAAAGTCCCGTATGTCCTCATGGGAATATTCTGCTTCATCGAAAACTTCCGAACCTTCTATCGCTTCACGTCGGTTTCTCTCTAAATGATAACTGTCAAGCCCCATTCTGGTTATCATTTCCTGTGCGGTATTTGTTGTAGGTTTTTTCTGCACACTATGTATTTTTCCGTCAATAGTATATTTAAATATTTGCTCAATATGTGAAGCATTTAAAGTAATTCTTTTCATACAATAACAGCAGATATATCCCTGTTCCTCTACTAACTGCTTACGTAATCTCCGTCGTCGTGTTTCTCCATCAGAGTCGTTTGAAGAAAAGTCATTTTTATAATGAGACTCTCTGCCATTTGTATTTTTAAAATCCTGTTTCCATGATTCGAACCATTCCGGTGAATTTTCCTTATCGATTTTTTTCATTTCGTTTTCCTCTTGAAATTAGCACTCTGGCTTTTGCAACTCCATCTATATATCCATTAGAAATTTCATCTAGCCGATCTGCGGTTTTTTCTGCCTGCTCATATCTTTTGTTGTTAATATGCTCATACATTTCCTCTACCAGTTGTTTGATTTCGGTGTTTAAGGAAGAAGTTTTCATTACTTCTTCCAAAATTACATTTGCATCCCAGCCTATAAAAGATGTATATTGCTGAAGTTTAACTTGATTATCTTCCCGTGACATGTAAAATAAATTAAATGTATCATCTAACTCTCCTAGAATTTGCGGGGAATGCGTTGTAATAATAAACTGAATATTAGGGAAAGTTTCTTTTAGAACCGGCATTACTTTTCTTTGCCATGAAGTATGCATATGCAATTCCAATTCATCAATTAATACAACGCCCTGTCCTTCCAATGGATTAGGAAGCTGGGGATTTGCCAGTGTCATTCTGCGGGCCAAATCGCCAAATAAAGCAATAGTACATTTTTCACCATCTGATAATTGGTTTATTTTCAGATATTGCCCGTCTTTTTTTACTTTCATTGCTAATGGACTTCTGTCAATATGAATATCATCAAATCCGTCGAGCATGGCAAGCATAGCTTTCTTTACAGCTAGAAGACTACGGTCTTCATATAGTTTGTTTTTCCTTACTTTTTTTTGGTTTTCAATGTCTTCCTGATTGCGGAACCACATAAATAATGTTCGGAAATCAATTTTGCTTTCGATTGCTTTATCAAAGGCGCTAAATTTAGTGAATTGCTCCTTTTTAGAAGTTCGTAATGGGATATCAAAAACAGAACGGTTAACGCCATAATTCACAAAAACGGGCATATTTTTGAAATCCTCGTTTTCAATCCAATTTCCATCTCCGTCATCATATCCTTTTTCAACATAGAGTTCTTCAAATAAATCTACTAATTCTTTCAACTGACTGAACAGATGCTGTCTGCCTTTGGCTCTGGAAATAAAACGGGAATATTCTTTTTGGTTTCCGTTTGGAAATTCAAAAACTATATGGATTTTCGCACGGGATTTTCCATAACTAATATCATCATATTCTAATTGCGCTAGTTTCTTCTTTGAAGATAACAGTTTGGATATAACATTCGCATATATTAAATCAATTGCGCGTAATATTGTTGACTTGCCCGCACCATTAATGCCAAAAATAATAGTGCTTTTTCCATCAAATGATATTTCCAAATTGTCAATTCCTTTAAAATTAGAAACTTTAATCGTCTTAATTTTCATCATTCACCTCATTATAACAATCGATACATATCTTATGATGATTATAGCATAATTCCAATAAAAATAAACGTATATTATCAAAATAGTGAGAACGAAGTTAGAATTTCAAGGCAATCTATTTAGAAAATCAAAATAATATTTAAAATTAGACTGTCAAACTTCCGTGTTGATAATCTAAGGCAGAATAAAGTGGCAGATATCAGGATGAAAATTTCCATGGTTGCTTTTTATATGAAAAGATGCTAAACTATTTAAATATTTGGTGGAAATTACTGGAATTTCTACGAAACATGACAGTTTAAAACAGAAAGGTGCCTGTTGCAGCTTGAAATTCATTTTACGTCATTTAGCTGAAAGTGAATGATACAGTATAATGGCTGTGGTTCAGGATAATAGGGAACCGGGTGGGAATCCCGGACGATCCCGTCGCTGTGTATGCGGAGTATTTCTTCTGCCGGATGGCAGTCACTGTGAAAATGGGAAGACGAAGAAATGCAAAGATGTGAAGTCAGAAGACCTGCCTTTTTGTTCGAAATTATAAGATTTGCGATGTACAGATTCTTGTAAAATATGCCTTCTTTCAGAGGCTTGTTTTTGATGCCTGAATTGCGTTAAAAATATCGTTTGGGGAGGCTTAGTTTGCTATGTCTGTTTATATTACGAATCTTTCTATCGTAGTATAGGCAGATTTTTTAGTGTATAGGAAAGTTCTCGAGGTGTAGTGGTACGTCAACAAGAATTGCGAAGCAATTCTTGCTAGGGCACAAGCGAAGCCTGCAATCTGTCGTTTGAAAGGCTATTTATGCTTTCATGGTTTTGAGAAGGCATTATAATCAGGAAAGATGGTGTATAAAGATGCAGATTGATTATTACGCTTACCGTTCAGGAATGAAGAAATGGAATGCGGGACTAAAGGTGTTTTTGGCAGTGGGGACATTATGTATGCTGTTAATGGCAGGCTGTCTGCCTGTTTCTGTCATAGTATGGGCGGCTATGGGGATGCTTACGCTGTTTGTTGGAAAAGTTCCGTTTAAGGTGTACCTGCGCTATCTGCTTGTGCCACTTAGTTTTCTTATAACAGGCTGCATTGTAATTGCTGTTCAGTTTTCTGGCAGTGCGTATGGTGAATGGAATCTTTCCTTTCATTTTTTCTTTTTGTGTGTCACAAAGAGCAGTCTGGGCGCAGCAGTCAGAGTTTTCTTTCAGGTACTGGCAGGAATCAGCACATTATATATGTTATCTTTTTCTACGCCTGTATCGGAACTGATTCTGGTACTACAGAGGCTGCATCTTCCGAAAATTCTTATGGAATTAATGCATCTGATATACCGTTATATCTTTATTTTATTTGAAGTAGTTGGGCAGATGCAGGCTGCTGCGGGGGCAAGGCTTGGTTATCAGGGGTTTTGGAAATCCTGCAGAACTTTTTCTATGATCTGTGGTAATTTGTTTCTGATATCTATGAAAAAGGCAAATAGTTATTATGATGCCATGCTGGCAAGAGGATATCAGGGATGTTTGGAATTTCTGACAGAAGAAAAACCAGTCAGGAGTCTGCATATTGCAGGCTGTCTGTTATATTTTGCAGGGATTTTTTTGCTTACCGTATACTGCAAATTAGGATGATGCCATTTGCTTTTAACCTTGACATCATCTAATGAGGGAAATATTTGCTGCATCATGTCCGGTAGCAAAAACGGTGAAATGATGTCTGTCAGTGCATTGGTGAAGTGATTTTTGGTCATAGATAGGAGGAAACGAGTGGAACAGAATTTATTAGAGATAAAGAATTTATCCTTTGCCTATGAGGAAAAGCAGGTGCTAAAGGATATACACTTTGCAGTCCGGCGGGGGGAGCGGGTTGCTGTTATGGGTTCGAATGGAGCAGGGAAATCAACCTTTTTCCTGAATTTGAATGGCGTTTTGCAGGCGGATTCAGGGGAAATTTTTTTGGAGGGGAAGAAAATTGGGAAGAAGGACTTTTTGGAGCTTCGGAAAAGAGTAGGATTTGTTTTTCAGGATGCAGACAGTCAGATGCTTGCATCCGATGTACGGGCAGAAATTTCTTTTGGCCCTATGAATCTTGGGCTTGGAAGAGCTGAGGTCAAAGAGAGGGTAGATGAGGTGATTCAGTATCTGTCACTTTCTGATTTGCAGGAGAAAGCGCCGCATTATCTGAGCGGTGGTGAAAAAAAGAGGGTCAGTATAGCAGATATTTTGGCGATGAAGCCAGATGTACTCATTTTTGATGAACCGATGGCTGCACTTGATCCGGTAAATGCCAGAAAGGTAGAGGAGATTTTAAAGTCCCTTCATAAACGGGGCAAGACTTTGATTATTGCAACACATGATGTAGATTTTGCCTATCGGTTTGCAGACAGGATTGTGGTTTTTTGTGATGGAAAGCTGATTGCTGATGAAATTCCCAGAGTGATTTTTGGTATGGAAGAAATTATGCAGCAGGCACATTTAAAAAAACCGGCTATTTTGGAAATATGGGAAGCTCTGATTGCGGCCGGATATGTTTCGGGGGAAGGCGCATTTCCGCTTACGCAGGAAGAGGTCGTAAAAAAAATACGTTCTGTAAATCAGTACAATAAATATTAGGCCACTGCCGAAGAAGTATATTGACAGTGTGCTTTTAGTGAAATACTAGTACAACGAATATTAAGGAATTTAAGCTTCCTTATAAGCATTGTGGTTGGCTCATTGTGCAAGAGGGAATAAATGGAAGGAGAATTTAGAAATGACAAAGAGACAAAAAGGAGTAGTACGAATCAGCGTTGCAGCCGCGGCACTTTTGGCGTTCTGTCAGACGGCTGGTGCAATGCATATTATGGAGGGGTATCTGTCACCGGGATTTTGTATTGCATGGGGGGCTTTGTGTATTCCCTTTCTGGTAAAGGGATTTATCACACTGAAAGAGATGTATCAGCAGAATCCGAAAATGATAACGATGCTAGCAATGGCAGGTGCATATATTTTTGTATTATCTGCGTTGAAAATACCATCAGTTACAGGAAGCTGTTCGCATATGACTGGAACCGGGCTTGGGGCGATGCTTTTCGGGCCATGTGTGACTGGTATTTTAGGAGTTATTGTGCTGGTATTTCAGGCAATTCTTCTTGCACATGGTGGGCTGACGACACTGGGGGCTAATACATTTTCCATGGCAATTGCTGGTCCGTTTGTTACGTTTGGGATTTACCATCTTTGCAAAAAATGTAATGTCAACAAGAGATTTCGTGTATTTCTGGCGGCGGCGCTGGGAGATTTGTTTACCTATTGTGTGACCAGCTTACAGCTTGCTATTGCCTATCCGGCGGAGCATGGCGGAATTGAAACTTCTATCGTTGAATTTTTAGGGGTTTTTGCACCAACGCAGCTTCCGCTTGCAGTCGTTGAAGGGCTTTTGACGGTTATGATTCTGATTACATTAGAAAACTATGCAAAGCAGGAATTAAAAGCTATTGGTTTTATGAAAACAGACCGGTTGTAAACGGAATCTAAGGCTGCAAAAATGCATTTTAAGATTCAATTTTCAATTAGGAAAAACGTAAAAACAGCATTTTCATTGTATTTGAGCCGTAGAAAACGCGGCATGGAAGGATGATTGATTTGAAAAAAGATACAAAGATAATTATAATATTACTGGTTCTTGTGGTTTTGATTGTGGTGATTCCGCCATTTGCATTAAAAGGGGCGGAGTTTGGCGGTTCCGATGATGCAGGTAGCACAAAGATTGAGGAGCTTCAGGGGGAGTATGAACCGTGGTTTACACCTGTTTTTGAGAGTGCGCTGAACAGAGAGATTCCGGGCGAAATTGAAAGCCTGCTGTTCTGTGTGCAGACAGGCATTGGTGTAGGAATCATTGCGTTTATTATGGGCAGATTAGTGGAGAGGAAAAAGCATGAAAAAAGCAATTCTTCTTGTTAGTTTTGGAACAAGTTACAGGGAAGCAAGAGAAAGAAGCCTGGAGTGTATTTATAAGGAATTGTGTGGGTTAGGTTTGCAGATTCCTGTTTATCAGGCGTATACCAGCAAAATGATTCTTGAAAGGCTGTCTGGCGAGGGACTTTCCATATACAGTGTTGAGGAAGCGGTGCAGGAAATTCTTTTACAGGGAGTGGAAAGTCTTGTAGTGACGGCTTCCCATATGATTCCGGGGGTTGAATACCAAAAGATATCCCGGATTTTGGAGCCGTATCAGGATAAGTTTCAAAAGCTTGTCGTTACGCCGGCTATTTTGCAGCAGGGGGAGGATTGCAAGAGATTAGCTCCACTGCTGCAGGATATGTTGCATTTTCAGAAAGAATATGATTATATACTAATGGGGCATGGAACAGAGGACGCCGCTAACATCCGATATCAACAGATGAATGATGCACTTTGGGGGATGGGATATGAAAATGTGCAGATTGCATCGGTAGAGGCAGAGCCGGGACTTGTGCAGGCTGCACAAAGGCTTTCGGAGCGGGGAGCAGTAAGGAAAGTGATTCTGCATCCTTTTATGGTAGTAGCGGGAGACCATGCGAACAATGATATGGCGGGAGAAGAGGATTCTTATCTGACAGAGCTTCAAAAACTTGGCTATGAAGCAGAAGCAGTTGTAAAAGGATTGGGAGAATATCCACAATTTCGTCAGTTATACATAGAAAGAACACGAAAGGCACTTGAGGACGGTCTGGATGCTTCCAAAAAACAGCCGTATATGGATGGAGATTCGAAATGAAAGGGACTTTGTATGGAGTAGGTGTCGGTCCGGGTGATCCGGAGCTGATTACATTAAAGGCAGTCAGGAGAATACAGGAATGTGATATCATTGGCATTCCGGCAAAGGAAGCGGATGTATGCGTGGCATACCGGATTGCGAGGGAAGCGGTTTCTGAAATAGAGAGCAAACCAGTGCTTGCAGTTCCGGTTCCGATGGCAATGAAGCCGGAGGTGCTTGCCGCCGCCTATGATGCGGGGGGAGAAAAGATTATAGAGGAATTGGAGAAGGGGAAGAAGGTTGCATTTTTGAATTTGGGTGACCCGACTATTTACGGTTCTTATATGGAGCTTCACAGCAGAGTATCAGCCGCTGGATATCCGGCCGAAATTGTAAATGGTGTTCCTTCCTTTTGTGCTGTGGCAGCAAAGCTTGAGATAGCGATTGGATCCAGGGGAGAGGAGATTCACATTCTTCCGGCAAGATATCATATGCAGGAACTTGAGACGCTTCATGGGACAAAGGTGTTGATGAAGTCTGCCGGGAAGACAGGAGAAGTAAAGAAAAAGATTTTGGATTTGGAGGAAAAAGGGGAAATCAAGTCCTATGCTGTGACAAATTGTGGTATGGAGCAGGAAGTGGTCTGGAAAGAGATTCGTAATCTGGAGGAAGAGGCAGGATATTTTACCACAATCATTGTACAGGAAGTGCATAAGAAATGAAGAATACTTTGTGCCAGCTAAGCTGGCATGACTGGAAGCAGATAAATAGAAGAAGTGATTTTGGGATTTTTTGCGAGGGATTTTGATGGAATATTATGTGACAAAAAATCAGAAGAAGCTGCGGTGTGGCATTACCACAGGGACTTGTGCGGCTGCGGCAGCAAAAGCAGCCGCGTCAAGACTGCTTCTTGGTATGTCTTTGGAATCTGTTTTGGTGCATACTCCAAAGGGGATTACCGCAGAGGTGCCGGTATCTTTGTCTTTTGCAGAGGAAAACCGGGTGGAATATTCAGTAGTGAAGGACAGCGGGGATGACCCTGATGTGACAAATGGTGCAAAGATTGCTGTCTGTGTTATGTATTTACAGGCATGGAAAGATAAAGAGTTTTTCTTTCAGTCTGAGGAAGCCCCATACCTTTTTTTAGATGGAGGAACAGGCGTTGGCAGGGTGACAGGAGAGGGAATGGAGCAGAGACAGGGGCAGGCTGCTATCAATCGTGTTCCAAGGGAAATGATATTTCAGGCGGTTCGGGAGATTTGTGAACTAGCAGGGCATACGGAGGAGCTTTTGATTATGGTGCGGGTTCCTGAGGGAGAAGAGCTTGCAAAAAAGACCTTTAACCCAAGGCTTGGCATAGAGGGGGGAATCTCAATTCTTGGAACTAGTGGTATATTGGAGCCAATGAGTGAGAAGGCAATTGTAGATACGATTGAAACACAGCTCCGTAAACAGCAGGCACAGGGAAAGACGAAGCTTCTTATCACACCGGGAAATTATGGACAATCCTATGCGCAGGAATATCTTGGCATGGATATGACGGATAGTATTAAATGTAGTAATTATATCGGTGAGACGTTGGATTTGGCAGTGACATATGGGATGACAGATGTTTTGCTGGTGGGAAATATTGGTAAGCTGGTGAAGTTAGCTGCAGGAATTATGAATACGCATTCAAGGGTAGCAGACGGAAGATGTGAGATATTTGTGGTGCACACGGTCTTATGCGGAGGAAGCAAAGAGCTGGCAGAAAAGATTATGGAGTGCATAAATACAGAGGAAATACTGCGGCTGCTTACAGAAAGCAAATTGTGTGAAAGGGTTTGTAAAAGCATCTGCGGGAAAATTCATGAGTATGTCAGCAGACGGGCTGGAAGTGGAGTCAGAGCAGCGGTGGTTCTGTTTTCGGAAAATTTTGGTTATCTGGGTGAAACAGTGAATGCTAAAGCAGTCTTACAGGAACTGAAATCAGAAGCTTGAGCCAAAGCCGCTTTATGGCTTAACCAAAGGTGAACTTTGTTCATCTTATAAGAATAAGGGGTAAGATGGAAAACAAATGGATTCCGAAACAGAAAGGTATAGAAGGAAATGATATATTTTGTAGGAGCCGGGCCGGGAGCAGTGGACTTGATTACCGTGCGGGGACAGCGTTATCTGGAGCAGGCAGATGTGATTATTTATGCAGGTTCTCTGGTAAATCCGGCGCTTTTAGATGCGGCAAAGCCTGGCTGTAAGATTTATAATAGTGCATATATGACATTGGAAGAAGTGCTTGCAGTGATGGAAGAGGCAGCACAAAAAGGAGCTGTGGTAGTGCGGCTTCATACTGGAGATTCCTCATTATATGGTACTGTCAGGGAGCAGATGGATGCACTCAGGGAGCGGGATATTGCGTTTGAAGTATGCCCGGGTGTCAGTTCTTTATTTGGTGCGGCATCATCATTACAGATGGAATATACACTTCCAGAGGTTTCCCAGACTTTGATTATTACAAGGGAGGAGGGACGCACACCTGTTCCTAAAAAAGAGAGCATAGCAGAACTGGCTTCCCATCAGTCTACGATGGTACTTTTTTTATCTTCCGGTCTGGCAAAAAAGGTACAGGAGGATTTACTGGCTGGCGGGTACCAGCCGGATGTTCCGGTTGCAGTGGTATATAAGGCAACCTGGCCAGATGAGAAGATACTGTGTACCTCCGTAGGAAAACTTGCTGAGGCAATGGAGGCGTCTGGAATTGATAAGATGGCATTGATTATTGTGGGAGAGGTTCTTGGGGAGCAATACGCAAAATCAAAGCTCTATGATGCTTCTTTTTCAACCGCGTACCGAAAGGTATAAAAGGTTGAAGCTTTATTAGCGCATGAATGAACCATACCAAATGAAACTAAGGCACACCTAGAAAAGTGCAAAAGCGGCAGATTGTTTGTGCCAGCAAGCATAAAGGAATGGAGGGTGGCTATGAAGGTTTTGATGGCGGCCTGCAGCAGACAGGGATATGAATGGATGAAGAGGCTGGATGCAGAGTGGAAGGCAGAGGAAGATACGGTTACGACAGTCTGTCTGACAAAATGCAAAAGCCTGCCAGATATTTCCATACAGGGAAGTTTAAGTGATGGGATTGGGGAGTGGTTTGGAAAGGCAGATGCGGTTGTATTTTTCTGCGCTGTGGGGATTGCGGTTCGTATGATTGCTCCATATCTTCATCACAAATCGGTTGACCCTGCTGTTGTGGTAATGGATGAGACCGGAAAATTTTGTATCCCTATTTTGTCAGGGCATATGGGAGGCGCCAACGAGCTGGCGGAGAGAATTGCTGTTCGTTTCGGGGCAGTTCCGGTGATTACGACAGCGACAGACAGGGAAAATAAGTTTTCTGTGGATGATTTCGCAAGAAAAAATAAGCTGACAGTTGCTTCCTGGGAGCTTGCGAAAGAGATTTCAGCAGATATTTTGGAAGGCAGGAATATTAAAATGGATTCGGAATACCTGGTAGAGGGAGAATGCCCAGAGGAAGTACTGTTATCCGAAGGACTTACGGGGAAAGGGAGAATCTGCATTTCTCCCCATATTCTGACTGGAAGATATACAGAAAGGGTGTTGCAGCTTATTCCAAAGTGGTATGTGATTGGAATTGGCTGTAGAAAAGATACCACAAAGGAGCAGATAGCGGCAGCCGTAGAAACATTTTTAGCAGAAGAAGGAATTTTATTCGAGGCTGTGGAATCCCTTGCAAGTATTGATTTGAAAAAAGAGGAAAAGGGACTGCTTGACTTTTGCAGGGAAAAAGAAATGCCTTTTTTGACATATCCTGCAAAGGTGTTGCAAAGAGCGGAAGGAGATTTTTCCGAATCTGCGTTTGTGAAGCAGGTTACAGGGGTGCCCTGTGTCTGTGAAAGGAGTGCTGTGACAGCCGCGCAGGGGAAGCTTTTGTGCAGAAAGCGGATTTATGACGGGGTGACAGTTGCATTGGCGGCAAAGAAAGGAAGTATTACATTTTGAGTGATTTATTGATATCTGACAACAGGTTTGGCGGTGGAGCCTGCAGTCTATTGCCTGTAGTAGGATTAGGACCGGGGGAGTGCCGGAAAATGACAGAAGAGGCACAGGAAGTGTTAGAACAGAGTGATGTGATTGCTGGTTATACCGTATATGTGGACTTAATTCGAAAGCATTTTCCGAAAAAAGAATATATTGTGACGGGGATGCGGCAGGAGAGGGAACGCTGCAGGCTGGCACTGCAGGCAGCAGAAGCAGGTAAGAAGACTGCTGTAGTATGCAGTGGGGATGCGGGTATTTATGGCATGGCGGGGCTTTTACTGGAACTGGCAGAGGAGTATCCTTCTGTAGAAATACAGGTTGTGGCAGGCGTAACGGCTGCATTATCCGGGGCGGCGGTACTTGGTGCGCCCTTGGGACATGATTTTGCAGTGATTAGTTTGAGTGACCTGATGACGCCGTGGGAGAAAATAGAAAAGAGGTTACAGATGGCTGCGGAGGCTGATTTTTGTATTTGTCTGTACAATCCGTCCAGCAGGAAGCGGCAGGATTATCTGAGGCGGGCCTGTAAGATACTTTTGGAGTGCAGCTCTTCGGATACGGTATGCGGTTATGTGAAAAATATCGGAAGGGACGGTGAGTTTTTCCAAATCCTTTCATTGGCAGAGCTTAAAGAAGTAAAGGCAGATATGTTTACGACTGTCTTTATTGGAAATTCCCAGACAAAGAAAGTGGGTGGCAGGATGGTTACTCCAAGAGGATATACCTAAGCTGCTTGTAAAGGAGACTCGCAGAATGAGTAAAAAAATGGCAGGAATTTTAGTGTTTGGCGGAACGACGGAGGGGCGTCTTCTGGCAGAGGAGTTTCGGGATACAGGTGTAGAATTGCATATTTGTGTTGCAACGGAATACGGGGCGTCCCTGATTCCGCAAAGTCCCAATATTTTTGTTCATTGTGGGCGGATGCAGGAGGAAGAGATAGAGGAGATGCTCGGAGAACTTGCACCAGAATACTGTCTTGATACGACACATCCTTATGCAGAGGATATTACGAAAAATGTATTGCAGGCATGCCGGAAAAGGAATACGCCATATATCCGTATTAGCAGGGTATCAGAGGAAAAATCAGGTAGTGGGATTCTGTATTTTGACAGTATCGAAGCTGTGGTAGAATATCTTGGGCTTACTGTCGGAACTATCCTTATTACGACAGGAAGCAGGGATTTGGAAAAGTATACAGCAATCAAAGGATATCGGGAACGGTGTGTTGCAAGGGTGCTTCCGACGTTTTCTGTTTTGGAAAAGTGTCAGTCACTTGGTTTTGAAGGAAGAAATCTGATTGGGATGCAGGGACCTTTCAGTGAAGAACTGAATTTTTGTATGCTGAAACAAATGCAGGCGTCTTATCTAGTAACGAAAAACGCGGGAAAAGAGGGTGGTTTTCAGGAAAAATGTGAGGCGGCGCTTCGTGCAGGGGTGAAAGTACTAGTAGTTGGACGACCACAGGAGCCGGTCCTTGGTGAAGGAGAGAGGATGCTTGATTTGCCGGAAGCAGTTTTATGGCTGAAAGAACAGTACGGTAAGGTGCCAAAGCGGAAATTATATCTGATTGGAATGGGGCCTGGGGCACAGAGCCAGCTTACTAAGGAAGCAGCGGAGTGTTTGAAAAGCAGTGATGTGATTTTGGGGGCGAAGCGCCTGCTGGCGCTATGCAGGGAAGTTTCTGACCAGCCGGCACATTCCTGTTACCGAAGGGATGAGGTGACGGCATATTTACAGGAGCATCCTGCATACAGGAAGGTGGCACTGGTGTATTCCGGTGATATCGGATTTTATTCCGGTGCGAAGGAATTTATAGCCTTAGAAGGGGAAAATGAAGTTCATCCGGTTTCAGGAATTTCTTCCGTGGCTTATTTTTTAAACAGGCTTCTTCTGCCGTGGGAGGATGTAAAGTTTGTAAGCTGTCATGGAAGGAAATGCGATCTGCTTCCTTTGATTTTGGAAAGAAAGAGGGTTTGCGCCCTGCTTGGCGGGAAAGAGGATTTGGATAAGATTTGCAGAGAATTTCTTGCACTTGGACGGCTGGATATTCAGATTATAGTAGGGGAGCGGTTATCCTACCCGGATGAGAGAATACGAAAAGGGACAGCAGAATATTTTTTGAAGGAAGAGATTGCCTCACTTTCTGTTGTGGTCTTTGAAAACCCAAAACCGAATCAATCAAAAGAGATGACAGAAATTCCTGATGAGAAATTTGTACGGGGAAAGGTGCCAATGACAAAGCAGGAAATCCGAAGCCTTTCTTTAATTAAGCTTTCTCTGCCAAAGGATGCCGTTCTTTACGATATTGGCGCAGGGACAGGTACTGTTGCGGTAGAAGCGGCGCTGCATTGCAGGGAAGGGAGTGTTTTTGCAGTGGAGCAGAACGAAGAGGGGATAACTCTGATTCAGGAAAATAGAAAGCGGTTTGGGGCTTTTAACCTTACGGTAATCAAAGGAACAGCACCGGACTGTCTGGACGGACTGCAAAGTCCTTCCCATGTATTTATCGGAGGAAGTAACGGCAGGCTGCTTGACATCATCCGTTGTGTGCGGGAAAAAAATAAGCAGGCGCGTTTTGTGATAAATGCAGTGACATTAGAGACGATGGCGCAGATACCTGAGATTTTGAAGCAGTTTCCAGAGTACGATAATCTGGAGGTAGTGCAGGTAAATATTGCAAAGGGCAGGGAGCTTGGAGCGTATCATTTGATGATGGCACAGAATCCGGTTTGCATTATCAGCTTTGGAGGAGGGGAGAGCAGATGAAAGAAAAAATGCCAAGAATACTTTTTGCGGCTCCAAAGAGCGGAAGCGGGAAAACAATGCTTGCCTGCGGGATGATAGAAGTATGTAAAAGAAGAGGGGCTAAGGTGGCAGCCTTCAAATGTGGTCCGGACTATATTGATTCTATGTTTCACCGAAAGGTACTGGGAGTTGCTTCGGGAAATCTCGATACTTTTTTTACAGGCAGGGAGACGACAAGATATCTGCTTTCCTGTAAAGCAGATACAGCAGATATTACAATCTTAGAAGGCGTTATGGGGTACTATGACGGGCTTGGCGGGCAAAGTGACCGGGCAAGTACTTATGAGGTGGCTAAGGTGACAGATACTCCGGTCATTTTGGTGGTAGATGCCAAAGGGGCAAGTGTATCTCTGGCAGCAGTGATTCAGGGGATTATGGAATACCGTGAAGATAGTGCAATCAGGGGAATTATCCTGAACCGTGTGTCAGCCGGATATTATGAGAGGCTTAAGGATTTAATTGAAAGGGAATGTCAGACAGAAGTCTTAGGGTATCTGCCGGAACTTTCAGGACTTGAGGTTCCTTCAAGGCATTTGGGGTTATTTGCACCAGAGGAGATAGAAGGATTTGAAAAGTGGGTCAGCGGGATAGCAGATGCGATAGAGGAGAATATTTTGGTGGAGCGGATTCTTGCGATTGCAGGAGAGGCAGAACCATGCGTGGGAAAAAAGCCGGAAATTCCGGTACTTAACCATAAAGTGCGTCTTGCTGTGGCAGAGGATGAGGCATTTTCCTTCCATTACTCCGAAAATTTGCAGCTCTTGGAACAGATGGGGGCGGAACTTATTTTTTTCTCTCCACTGCATGATATGGCTTTGCCGGAAGAGGCAGAGGGGCTTTTATTACCGGGTGGTTACCCGGAGAAGTATGTAAAGGAACTGGAAGAGGCAGAAAAAATCAGGCATTCCATAAAAAAAGCCTGCCAGAATGGACTTCCCTGTCTGGCAGAGTGCGGTGGTTTTTTGTATCTGCAAAAGGAGCTTATGGGATTACAGGGAGAAGCGGGAGAGATGGCAGGTGTTTTGTCTGGAAATGGTTTCCGTACGGAAAAGCTCTGCCGTTTTGGATATATTACGCTTGAACTTGCAAACGGAGGAATGCTTGGGGAAGCAGGACAGCAGATTAGAGGCCATGAGTTTCACTATTGGGACTGTACGGAAAACGGGACAGACTGCACTGCAAAAAAGACTACAGGCGGCAAGAAATATTCCTGTATGGTGCATACAAAGTCGATGGCAGCCGGTTTTCCACATTTGTATTACTACAGTAATCCAAATATGCTCTACCAGTTTCTTTTGGCGTGTGAGGGCTTCGGGGCGGCAAGGCAGGCAAAAAAGAATTGGGACAGCATTGCAAAACCAATTGACAGCCTGGGACTTCTGGAGGATGCGGTTGTCAGACTCTGCCGGATTCAGGGGAGTCCGGGAAAGCCAGTGATTGGGAAGCGCGCCCTGCTTGCCCTGTGTGCGGACCACGGAGTGGTAAAAGAGGGGGTGACACAGACAGGCAGTGAGGTGACAAGGATTGTCAGTGAGAACTTTGCAAAGGGCTGTTCCACTGTAAATTTTATGGCAGAGACAGCAAAGGTTGATGTGTATGCCATTGATGTTGGGATGGATACCCCGGCTTATCCATGCAGGGAACTGGTGACTGGTGCTGTTATTGACCGGAAGATTGCAAGGGGAAGCGGAAATATAGCAGTAGAGGCGGCAATGTCTTTAGAGCAGTGCAGGAAGGCGGTAGAAACGGGAATCGGACTTGTCGGGGAGTTAAAGGAAAAGGGCTATCAGATTCTTGCAACAGGTGAAATGGGAATTGGAAATACAACACCTACCAGTGCTTTGGCGGCGATTTTTCTACAACTGTCGCCTGAAGAGGTGACAGGCAGGGGGGCAGGACTGACCGCAGAGAAGCTGCAAAGAAAATACACAGTTGTAGAACAGATTATAGAAAGGGTCCGGGGAGAGGGTCTTCTTCATGGGATAGAAAATTGCCCGGGATGCAGCGGTACCTCCCTTTTTCATGGAGACCTGAAACGGAATGCCTTTCCGATACTGGCACAGGCAGGGGGATATGAGATTGCTGTTATGGCAGGTGTTTATCTGGGAGGCGTTCGCTACCAGGTCCCAGTTGTAATGGATGGCGCAATCTCAACAGTTGCTGCACTTGTGGCAATGCATTTGGATGAAAGGGTGGCTGATTTTGTACTTGCATCCCACGTGTCAGAGGAGCAGTCCGGGGCACTGGCACTGAAAGCGCTGGGTGTGGAAGCGCTGATACATGGCAGGATGTGTTTGGGAGAAGGAACTGGGGCAATGACGGTATTTCCTTTGTTAGATATGGCGGTAAAGGTCTATGGCAGTATGGGAAGCTTTGAGGAATATGAAATTGAAGCGTATAAGAGATATTCGTAGTTGATTATCTTTGGCTGCAGCAGGACTGTTATTGGAAGTGAAAAGTCAGATGATATTAGTGTCTTGCTTCATTGGTAATTAGGCAGGATACCGGGAAGAGGGAGGAAGCTTATGTTATATCTGGTGACCGGAGGGAGTGGAAGTGGGAAGTCGGAGTATGCGGAACAGCTTGCAGTAAGGCAGTCTTTAAGCTGTTTCCCTGAAAGGGGAAAACTCTACTATATTGCTACGATGTACCCCTGTGATGCTGAATGTCTGGACAGGATTGAGAAACACCGTTTTATGCGTAAGGACAGAGGATTTACGACGATTGAATGCTATCATCATCCAGAGAAGCTTTCTTTTAAAAAAGAAGATGTTGTTTTATTGGAATGTATGTCCAATCTGATTGCAAATGAAATGTACCAGAAGGAAGGACAGATTACAGGCAGGGGCGCACAGGCAGACAGGCAGTTAGAGGAGAGAATCCTAAAGTCCCTTCTACAATGGAAAAAGCAGGCGGGAAGCGTCATTATTGTAACGAATGAGGTTTTTTCTGATGGTATGGAATATGACAGGGAAACAGAGGAATATTTGCGGATGTTAGGAAAGAGTAACAGATTTCTTGCAAGGGAGGCAGATGCAGTGACAGAAGTGGTCTGCACTATTCCTGTTTATCATAAGGGAAAGGAGCTTGTAGTCTAAAATGAAATCACTGATTATTGCTTTTTCAACGTATTCCAGAATTCCCATGCCAAAGGTAACATGGAGTGAGGAAGGAATGAAATACAGTATGTGCTTCTTTCCTGTTGTGGGTTTGGTAATCGGCCTTTGCTGCTATGAAATATACACCGGGCTGTCGCTTTTTGGAGTAGGAAAGATTTTGATTGCGGCAATTCTTACGGCATTGCCGATACTTTTAACCGGAGGAATCCATATGGATGGTTTTTTAGATACAATGGATGCGAAAAATTCCTACCGTTCCAGAGAAGAAAAGTTAGAGATATTGAAAGACCCGCATATTGGGGCATTTGCTTTGATTTATGGACTCGTTTATTTATTGCTGTATTTTGGGCTGTTTTCAGAAATGAATCACAAAGCAATTGGTCTGGTGGCGCTTGGCTATGCGTATTCCCGTATCTTAAGCGGGTTGTCTGTTGTATGGTTTCAAAAGGCAAAAAAGGAAGGAATGGCGGCTTCTACTGCCAAAGCGGCAGAGAAAAATGTAAAATGGGTTCTTGTCGTGGAAGGTATTTTTTGTGCAGTCGGTTTTTTGCTGCTGAACCCATTAGCAGGAGCAGGCTGTGCAGCAATGGGAGTGCTTTGTTTTTTTTACTACCGAAGTATGGCATACCGTATCTTTGGCGGGATTACAGGTGACCTTGCCGGATATTTTTTACAGTTATGTGAGCTGTGGCTTTTATTGACGGCTGTGTTGCTCACGCACTGTTTTTGACAATGGTTTTTTGGCGAAGATTTCACACAGGAAAAATGCAAAAGCAGCATTTTTTATCACTATTTGAGCCGCCAAAGGCGGCATGGGGGATTGATATGATATTAATAGTAGGAGGTGCATATCAGGGAAAGACTGAATATGCCAAGGAGCATTTTGGAGGGGAGTACCGGCTGTTGGAGAAATATCACGAGGTGATACGGAGGCAGATGCAGGAAGGGAAGAATCCCCTTTTGGAAGTCCGGAAGCTTTTGGAATTGGGGGAGAACCTGGTTATTATCAGCGATGAAGTGGGATATGGCCTGGTGCCGATGGAGAAAGAGGAGCGGCAATACAGAGAGTGTGTGGGCAGGGTGAATTGCTTTTTGGCCGGACAGGCAGAGCAGGTGATTCGTGTTGTATGTGGAATTGGAAGCGTTATAAAAGAGACTTAATCAACGAAAAAATGTTTTTGAGCAAAGAAATAGTACTTCGGAAGGGAGATTGTGGTGAAAATATATATGATTCGTCATGGTATGACAAAGGGGAATCAAGAGCATCGCTATGTTGGCGTGACGGACGAGACGTTATTACCGGAAGCAGAAGAATATCTGACATGTAAAAAAATGCCGTCGGTAAGCAGGGTGTATGCCAGCCCTAAAAAGCGGTGCATACAGACAGCGGCACTTCTTTATCCGACACTTAGTCCGATAGTTATTGAGGAACTGGCAGAATGTGATTTTGGAGCCTTTGAATATTGCAATTATCAGGAGTTAAATGGAAATCCTGATTATCAGCATTTTATTGATACAAATGGAAAAAGCGGCTTTCCGGGTGGGGAAGACAGAGAACGATTTCAGGTGCGAAGCTTAAGGGGATTTGAAAAGGTTTTGGCAAGAGAACAGGAACTTGGTGGTTTGCAGGACATTGCTCTTGTTGTGCATGGCGGGACGATTATGGCGGTTTTAGATGAACTTGCAAGACCACACAGGGATTATTATGACTGGCAGGTTAACAATGGAGAAGGATTTGTGGCAGAAGTTGTGTGGAATGGGGATGGGGCAGGCTGTTCTTTAGAAAAGGTGGAGGCGATACCATGTTAGAGAGAATGGGTGTGGTAAGTATCGGGCTTTTTCTGGATTTGCTCTTTGGTGACCCGCACTGGCTGTACCATCCGGTACAGGGAATAGGGGCTGTGATTAAAAGGACAGAAATATTGTTATGGAAGCTCTTCCGGTTAAGTTCGGAAAAAGAAGAGGACGGCAGAAAAAAGAAAGCAGCAGGAGTAATTTTGGTCTGTGTGGTACTTCTTTGCTCGGTCAGCATACCGGCAGCAGTGCTTTTTTTTGCAGGAAAGATACGGTATGAATTATATCTTGGAATCGAAGCAGTTATGTGCTATCAGTTACTGGCCATGCACTCTTTAAGAAAGGAGAGTATGAAGGTATATAAGGCATTACGGGCATTGCAGGAGGGAACACTGGAAAAGGCTCGTTATGCGGTTTCCATGATTGTCGGGAGGGATACAGACTGTTTGGATGAAGAGGGTATCATAAAGGCTGCGGTAGAGACAGTGGCGGAAAACACATCTGACGGAGTGATTGCACCGCTTTTGTTTTTGGTTCTTTTTGGTCCGTTAGGCGGCTTTTTCTATAAAGCAGTCAATACGATGGACTCTATGATTGGCTATAAAAATGAAAAATATTATTATTTTGGACGAGCGGCGGCAAAGTTAGATGATGCCCTGAATCTGATTCCTTCCAGGGTGGCGGCGGTGGCAATGATGGCAGCAAGCTTTTTGTGCAGAATGAATTGGAACAATGCAATCAGAATTTACAAAAGAGACCGTTATAAACATTCCAGCCCCAATGCGGCCCAGACGGAGTCGGTCTGCGCCGGAGCGCTGTCAGTAAAACTTGCGGGGGACGCCTTTTATTTTGGAGAATTATATCATAAGCCAGAGATAGGGGATGCATTACGGCAGATTGAGATTGAGGATATCAGACGGGCAAACCGTTTGTTATATACAGCTTCCTTTCTTGTATGGGGGATAGCAGTAGTTTTTACTGTACTTTTTATGTGAATGAAAGAGGTACTGTTCACACTTTGATATTCTGCCGGGCACGGAATCCATTATTGGCAAACAAAGCAATCTGTGTTAAAATTATCACCATGGTTTGAAAATGTACATTAATTTAGTGAAAGAAATATGAGGGATTAGATGTGAATACAGTTTGGTTAGTAATACCCTGTTACAATGAAAAAGAAGTTTTACCTGAGACTTCCAGACAGTTAAAAGAGATTATGGAAGGTTTAATGGAAAAAGGAAAAATCAGCAAGGAAAGTAAAATAGCATTTGTAAATGATGGTTCAAAGGATACCACATGGAATATTATTTCACAGCTGCATGATGAGAATCCTATCTTTGCAGGAATCAATCTGGCACATAACAGGGGGCATCAGAATGCCTTATTTGCAGGTTTGATGACAGCAAAAGAAAATTCGGATGCTGTGATTTCCCAGGATGCGGATTTTCAGGATGATGTGGCGGCAATTGAGGAGTTTATTGATAAATTTCTGGAGGGAAAGGATATCGTTTATGGTGTCCGTTCTGCGAGGGAGACAGATACGCATTTTAAGCGTGGAACGGCACACCTGTTTTATAAAATAATGAATGCAATGGGAGCAGATACCTTAGAAGACCATGCGGATTACCGTTTGATGAGCAAAAGGGCATTAGAGGCGTTATCTGAGTATGAGGAAGTGAATTTATTCCTGCGCGGGATTGTCCCAATGATTGGTTTTGAGACAGATGTTGTTTATTATAAGCGGCATGAGCGTTTTGCAGGTGAGTCCAAATATCCGTTAAAAAAGATGCTTGCGTTTGCCGTTGAAGGAATTACTTCTTTCAGCATTAAGCCAATCCGCATTATTACGGCATTGGGATTTGTTCTTTTCAGTATGAGCATTCTCCTGCTGGTTTATTTTTTTGTAACATGGCTTGTAGGATATACGGTGGCAGGTTGGACGACAATTGTCCTGTCTGTGTGGGGAATTGGCGGATTACAGCTTTTGGCCCTTGGTGTAATTGGAGAATATATTGGCAAGACGTATATGGAAGTCAAGGCAAGGCCGCGTTATAAGATAGAAAGGGTACTTTACCGGGAAGAGAAAAAAAATAATTAAAAAAAGCGCAGATGCGCTTTTTTTAATTATCTTCTTCTGTCTGTACAGAAAGAATCTGGCGTTTACGTGCCATTTCATCGCTGTCAAGGTATTCATCATAAGTTGAAATCTTATCAATTAATCCGCCCGGCGTGATTTCCATAATGCGGTTTGCGATTGTCTGGATAAACTGGTGATCCTGTGAGGTAAAGAGTACCACGCCAGGAAACTTAATCAGCCCGTTATTCAGTGCGGTAATAGATTCCATATCCAGATGAGGGGTTGGCTCATCCATAATCAGGATATTGGAAGCTAAAATCATCATTTTTGAAAGCATAACGCGTACACGTTCTCCACCGGATAATACGTTGACTTTTTTTATACCGTCTTCACCAGGGAAGAGCATTCTTCCAAGGAAGCCACGTACATAGGTAGGGTCTTTTTCAGGGGAGAATGGCATCAGCCAGTCTACAATTGTTTCGCTGCCGGAAAAAAGTTCTGTGTTGTCCTTTGGGAAGTAAGAAAAGCTTGTTGTAACACCCCATTTGTAAGAGCCTTCATCTGGTTCCATCTCTCCGGCAAGAATCTGGAAAAGGGTAGTAGCGGCAATGGTATTGCTTCCAACAAAGGCTACCTTATCTTCCCTGTTGAGGATAAAGGAAATATCATCCAATACCTTAACACCGTCAATTGTTTTGGAAAGGTGTTCTACTGTAAGTACTTCATTACCGATTTCACGTCCCGGACGGAAATCAATATATGGATATTTACGGCTGGATGGCTTGATATCATCCAGTTCGATTTTTTCCAATGCGCGCTTACGGGAAGTCGCCTGCTTGGATTTCGACGCATTTGCGCTAAAACGCTGGATAAATTCTTGTAATTCCTTGATCTTTTCTTCTTTTTTCTTATTGGCTTCTTTCATCTGCTTTATCATTAACTGGCTGGATTCATACCAGAAATCGTAATTTCCGGCATAGAGCTGAATCTTTGCATAGTCAATATCCGCAATATGCGTGCAGACTTTATTCAGAAAATAACGGTCATGTGATACAACAATGACAGTATTGTCAAAATTAATTAAAAACTCCTCTAACCAGCGAATTGCATCTAAGTCCAAATGGTTTGTCGGCTCATCCAAAAGCAGAATATCAGGATTGCCGAAAAGTGCCTGTGCCAAAAGAATCTTAACTTTATCGCTTGCAGGCAGTTCACTCATTTTTTTGTAATGAATCTCGGTGGGGATTCCCAGGCCATTCAGAAGTGTTGCAGCATCGGACTCCGCTTCCCAACCGTTCATATTGGCAAAATCAGCTTCTAACTCACTTGCCTTGATACCATCCTCCTCTGTAAAATCTTCCTTTGCATAGATGGCATCCTTCTCTTTCATGATTTCGTAAAGACGCTCATTTCCCATAATAACCGTATCCAGTACCAGATATTCGTCGTATTGGAAGTGATCCTGCTTTAAGAAAGAGAGTCGTTGCCCGGATGTGATGATAATTTCTCCCTTAGAAGGTTCAATTTCACCTGTCAGTATTTTTAAAAAAGTGGATTTACCGGCACCGTTGGCGCCTATCAACCCATAACAGTTTCCT